>CAXIDD010000542.1:0-3955 GCA_964021975.1 uncultured Saprospirales bacterium
TACTTATTGGCCTACCCCTATGATGTAGACATCGACCTTTCCTTGTAATTCCCTACCCAATTTCCTAGACTTTTTACCGTTCCGTAAGCCATCTTAAATCAAATATGAATTTTCTTAATATTTAGGGGTTCAAAGCTTACATTTGTCCGAAATGTTACCCATGAATGTAGTACAATTGTTGTGTTTGGCAGCAACTATTTTTTGTGTGCCGCCCGCAGAAGAAAGCATATCTACCCAATTCACCTCCGAAAGATGTCGGGTGTATACCCCCAATGCGTTTTCGCCGAATAATGATGGCGTCAATGATGAATTTTTACCTGACTTAGGAGCGAGTTGTAGTTTTACCGATTATCAATTAAAAATATACAATCGCAGTGGTGCACTGGTATTTGATACTCAG
Source organism: uncultured Saprospirales bacterium (assembly GCA_964021975.1). GTDB lineage: Bacteria > Bacteroidota > Bacteroidia > Chitinophagales > Saprospiraceae > DATFKA01. The sequence continues at coordinate 401 of CAXIDD010000542.1, forward strand.
CAATTCGATGAAGGTTGGAATGGTGATTTTCGAAATGAGCCATCCCCATCTGCCATTTATTATTATGTGATGAAATATACCATTACAGATGGTGACCAATCAGAGGATGACCTTATTACTGGAGATGTCCTTTTAATAAGATAGCTCTAAGACGACCAAATAAATTTTTTAAAGAAATTAGTGAGCATAATTATTATCCCTTGAATGACAGGTAGCGCAGCAACCATTAAATGGTCTGTTGCGCTACTTTTTTGCCTATTTTTCTAGTTTAGTCAGTTCTTGGACAGAAACCAACCTGCCATTCTTATCGTAACTTTCGGTTTTGATGTTACCAATACCTTTAGCAAACCAATTGATGACTTTACCCTCGACTTTCATCATCATAGCTTTGGAGTAGGAGTCGTAAGTCATTTTTAAGGCTTTGAACGTACCAGCAGGTGTTGTGATTTCTTCTTCAGATTCAATCTTTATGTTGGTCATTTCCACGGGGATATTCATATTGATACCGCTCATATCGATCTTAATATTGTTCTTTGAATCTGATAATTGGTCACCAACTTTAAGTGAATTAGGAATAATAAAGCCGTCACCTTCCATGGTCACTTCTCCCGTTGCAGCCATACTTTTTACACCTTCTGGCAGCATGGCAGAAATGTCGATGAGAAGGGACTCGCCATTACAAGTTATTTGAGAGTCTCCAGCAAAAATCTCTTTTCCCTTTTTATCTTTCATTTGATAGACTAGGTTTGCTTTGATCGAATTGCCATCTTGCTGGACAGACTTGATCTCTTGACGCATGGTAGTGCTTAACTTACCTTTTTTATTTAAAGTTTGGTACTCCATAACTACGCCTTCTTGAAAAGAAAATAGCGTATTGCAGTCATTTTGAGCAGTCAGGTTAGTCAGAAATAATAAAGAAAAAATGGATAAAATGAATTTCATGTAAATAGATTTATTGGATTAAATAGCTTCTATAATAAACAGTGTTTCCTAAAAGAAAATTATAACCCCAAAAGAACACTTTTTAATTGACTTTCAGATAAACTTAAATAATTAAGGTCTTGCAGCTTAATTTGGTAGTGCATCAAATGTAAGGCTGCGATTAAAAATCAATAACAAACAATTGCGATTAATTCCCACGCTCACCCTGCCCTAAAGGGAATCCGCGCGCTTTCCTGAAGGCCTGCGGAATTTAGGATCGAGGTGCGGGTGGTGAAACAGACTTACCTAATTAGTACTACCCTTAATTTTTACTTAAAGTCTAGTTAAAAATGTCCGAGCCACTACAGCTCTTCTTTTTTGAAGCAACAAAGCCCCATTTGAACAGTTATATAAAAAAATCAACTAGAAATGTTTAACAATATCATCTTAACCATATTACTTAGCTTGCACTTCAGTGCTTGTACTTCAAATACCACCCAATCCAATGCTTCAGTTGTTGAAGAACCTACCAAGTCAGAACAAACAGCAAAGGTTACTCCAATAACGAATACAGCTGAAATACCTACAACCAATACAGTTGCTGATCCAGAACCAGCTCCTGAAAAACAAGCAGCAGCAGAACCTGTTGTCAAGCCGCCGGTAAAGAAAAAATCAGTCGCTCCTAAAGAAATAAAGAATACAATAAAAGAGGAACCTCAATTAAAAGAATCCGAACCCTCTGCTGCTTCGGAGGCTTTATCCGTTGAAGTACAAACGCCTATAATAAAGGTAGAGCCAGAAGTAGAAAAAGTAGCTGAAAAGACACCAGAAGTAGACCCAGCGCCACCTGCACGAGCTAAGCCAGATCACAAGAATTGGAATAGCCTGCTTGCTAAATATGTCAATAGCAAAGGAGACGTTAATTATGCCGGGTTCAAGGCAGACAAAAACAAATTGCAAGCCTATTTGACGGAACTAACTAATAATCCACCCGAAACTTCCTGGAGTCGGAATGAGAAAATGGCCTTTTGGATCAATGCCTACAATGCCTATACCATTAAATTGATTGTTGATAATTACCCAACTAAAAGTATTACCAGTTTAAAAGGGGGCAAACCATGGGATGTGAAATGGATTAAAATTGGTACAGAAACGTATTCTCTCAACAATATTGAAAACGATATTTTAAGACCACAATATAAAGATGCGCGCATCCATTTTGCGGTGAATTGTGCGGCAGAGTCTTGTCCGCCTTTATTAAATAAAGCTTGGACTGCAAATCAGTTAAATAGTTATTTTGAGCAACAAGCTAAAGCATTTATCAATAATCCGGCTTACAATAAAATTACAGCGAATAAAGTGCAGGTTTCCAAGATTTTTGACTGGTATAAAGAAGATTTTGATAATTTAATTGTCTACCTAAATAAATATTCAAATACCAGCATTAAAGCCAATGCAAAAGTAGAATTTCTGGAATATGATTGGGCTTTGAACAAGCAATAAAAAAAATCGGTAGCCTTTTAGAGAGGCTACCGAAAATCTTAAAAACAGTGGATGATTACTTTTTTCATTAAGCTTATGCTTTAGGACTAGGACCACGCTTACGTTTGTCTTTTTTAACCTTCTCTAAGTGTTCCGCTCCTTCGATGTCAATATCTAGATTCAAGTTTTGAATATCACTGAATTTGAGGCGACCTTCTAGACTTAATAGTGTGAAGTTATCGTCTCCTGAAATTAACATCAAAATATCTGTGACGGCAGATCCACCTTCTCGGATCAGGATAGTGACATCTCCATCTTTATCCTTAAACTGCATCAAGTCCTCGAATCGATCAGATTTTACTTTTTTGAGTAGCTGATTGTAATCTGAGCGCTCTACTAAGTTTCCTTCATCCATAGAAAGAACTCTAAGTTTGGTGATTTTCCGGAGAAAGTCATCTGTAGTATCTGCTTCGTCCGTAAATTTAGCGACCAGTTTTAAGACCCAGCCTTTAAGTTCTACCTTTGAAATATCCTCATGGTGCTTATACTTATTGTAAAAATCCTCAATGGCTTTACTTTGACTGAAAGATACGAATGGTAGACATAGCAGAGCTATGATAGTGAAATATTTAGAAAGCATGGTTATAGTTTTTATTGAGTGAGTGGTGGAAAATGGACTAGGCCTGTGGTAATTTTTTAACGGCTTTAGTCTCCTTTCTTTTTTTCCGTTTAGCCTGTCGATCTGCTCGTTTTTCTGCTCTAGTATCTTCCTGGACTTGGTCGCTGTTGACTATCGAGTTGATCAATCTAGAAACATCTTTTGATTTTAAATTTGTTTTTGCGGTGACAAAAGTGAAGGATCCGGATTCCTCTACTAAAATGGTTAATTCTTTTAGTTTTTTAGAGGAGGCTCTGCCCAAGATTTGCACCCTGGTATCTTCTTCTTTTACAAAAATGAGGTCTTCAAAAGAACCATTTCGCATATCCTGTAAAAAATAATTGATATCTGCCTTAGCGATCACATTATCAGATTCGACCGTCATGACTTTTAAGCCTTTTACTTTTTTGGCAATTCTTAAGGCAGCTTTAGCCTCGGGGGCTTTAACCGAATTGTAAGCTATGCCTCCTCCAAACCAAATTAGAAAAGAAGGT
>CAXIDD010000543.1:0-3949 GCA_964021975.1 uncultured Saprospirales bacterium
CCCTGATAGGTGATAGCGAAAAGAGGGGAACTCATTGCTATACTGCCAATATAGATGTGGAAAGAATAATAGAATACCAAAAATCCCAGCAACATAATATCGAGGATCTTTTAATACTTTTAGCTTAGCCAACAACAATAAGACAATCCAAAGGATACCATGGTATTTACTGTACAACAGGGCGGCCATACAGGCACCGAGTGCAAAAGCCCAAACCCAGGAACGATTCTTGGAAAATTGTTGGTTTAACCATAAATACAATGCTCCAAAAAATAGTAAGGGGACATCAGGTGTAGCAATAAAACTATAAACATGTAACATCGGCATGGCTGCCAATAGACTAATCCATAGTATGGTCTGCCTTCGGTTTAGGTCCTGAGGCAGACACAGCCAAAGAAGATAAAAACTTCCGATGAGTAATACATTAGCAAAGAATCGAACCCCTAAAGTTCCGGGAAAAATAGTCGTCCCTAAATTGATGAGTACCGCAATTCCTGGCGGATGATCAAAGTATCCCCAATCTAATTGTTGACTATAAACCCAATAATAAGCTTCATCAGGATCTAACTCCGTGAAGGTAGCTTGGACTAGATTGAGTAACAACCAGGCCAATAAAAAAAGTACAAATATTTGTTTGGGCTGAAGTTTATTCATTAGAATAAAGTCTATTAACAAAAGTGGATTAAAAAATCCAAGTCAACCAAGCAATCAACTTGCTTTAGGAACAAAGGCTGGGTTTAAAATACCAGCTAAATCTTCGTATGAAATTAGTATTTCGGTAGGTCCAGCTGCATACGGCGCAATTTCATAAGTATTATAATATAGTAAAAGTCCATTTTCTGTGAGGGCAAACTGGGTGGAAGCTTTAAATTCTTTCATAAAAAAACCAGCTTCTTGAAAAGAAACGCTCTCTTCCAATCCTTGTACGTTTCGAAATTCCTGTTCTGCGGCTTTTCGAAAAGCACTAATATCTGACACGATATCTTCAATTTGAAGTATAGTCCCATTTTGCAAATCAAAATTAAAAATGGCTCTGTAACTATTTGGATGTGCCCCTCCCATAAACCGGTAACTGTCCATAGCTACTGTAAAAATATCATCATTGGCATGCAATACCTTGGAATGACAGACTAACTCCCAAGGCATTGCGAATCCACCCACCGCAAATTCTTGATAATCTTGGAAAAACTCTTCAGCAATTTCTTGTAAAGAACCTGGTTGATTGGATTCCCTATCTGAGATAGTTTGGAGTAGATTGCTTAAAATAGATTGATTAATCCTTTCTCTTACCGTAGACTCTGCACTATCATAAGTAGGATAATCTGCTTTAAAAACGGCACACCGGGTACTATCTTCTTGGCAAGTTTCGGAGTATCGCACGAATTCAACAAAATGGTACGGCAAATCCGTTGCTTTGGTCACCTCATCACGTTGACAACTTAAGCAAATTACCCATACCCCACTCAGTATTAAAAATGACTTCAACAAACCCCTCATCGTTTTTGGAAAATGACTGCTAGCGTAGTTTTTCAACCACGCTTTTTACTTGCCCTAAAAGTAAGGATAAATTTTAATATCGATAGGTTTTAATAGGCCCTTGTAATAAGTTTTGTAGCTTATTTAGCCCTTTGGATTCAAATTCATCTAATTGTCGGCATAATATCAGACTTGTGAGCAGTGCATCCCCCGCCGCAGTGTGCCTTTCGTGCATTTTTAGTCCATAGAACCTACAAAGCCAATCCAGGCTAATTCCCTGGTTTTGATCCAGATTTTTGATGGTCCCTAAGCGCTGGGCTAGGATGGCCGTATCAATAAAGTGATTGCGGAGTTTACCAGCTCCAACAGAAGATAAGGCCCGATTAATCATCTGAATATCAAATTGGATATGGTGACCAACTAAAATTTTATTACTCAACAAAGCTAATAACTTACTCAAGGCGGTTTCTAAACCAATTTGTCCTAACTTATTACCCGGAAGGATCCCATGAATGGGGATGGACTTTGACGAATGCTCTTCCGATGTGGCAAGAAAACAATCAAAACTTTCTGCTAAAAACACAGTTTTATTCCGCAAAGTCAAACCTGCTATCGATAACAGATGATCCTTGCGAATATCTAGTCCAGAAGTTTCCGTATCTACCACAAAGAAGTTTAAGTCCTCAATAGTAGTTTTGGAAGATACTTTCTGGTTAAATTCTGCGATGTATTTATTCCAAAATGCAGGAATGTGCGGTTTGTTTTTTTTAAAAAGCCACATATTTTCTTAGATAAAAAAAGCCAAATTAAAACGGGTACTCAGCAGGGTTTGTAATTCACGGATAGGTTGAAAACTATTCCTTAATTCCAAACGCTCCATTTTACTTAAAGCTTTAGGGTCCAAATATCGGCCCGAGCTGTGGTGCAACAAACCAAATCTAGCTCGATACTGCATCAAAATGCGATAAGCATCGGCAGCCTGTTGATACAGCGCCGCATTTTGGGGCTCTAATTCATGAAGTGCTTCAAAACGCGCAATGGTATTAGATTGGTCCATTTGACCAGTCGACAAACTGAGGACTCTCGCGGCATCAGTCAAAGGCATCATAGCCCTTGCTTTAATATCAAAACTATCAACGTGGTCGCCTCCTTTTTCCACGACAAAGTTCCGGAAAAAACTCAGAGGTGGTGGATTTTGAATAGCATCCTTAGCGAGGAAGTTCAAGAACGGCGTCCGATTATCGACATGAGCCAAAATAAACGCTTTGAGGTCTTGACTCAAACTAAAATCACCAGCTACAGGCCTAAAATCAAAGAAAATACTAGACATTAAAATTTCTTTACTTCCAGGTTCTTTCATCCAAGCACCAAATTTTGTTTTCCATGCTTTGAGAGAAAGGCACCACTTGGGGTTACTTGCCATCATTTCAGCAGGACAGTATTCAAACCCACAATAGTTCAAATCAGCCGTTACTCTTCGAGCCAATTCTAAATAATAAGCTTTAGTAGATTCAGCGGTTTTAGGATCTGGAGTGCTATACACCAAAGCATTGTCCTGGTCGGTCCGGAGCAACTGCTCCTGGCGGCCTCCACTTCCTAGATTAAGCCAACAGAAACTACCTGAGGGTACTTCTAAAGCTTCATTTTGTAAATCTGCTTGTTTTAATTGAATGATTTTTATTAATAGTGCATCATTAACTTCATTGATAATTGAAGCAATAAAATCAATGTTTACATCTTGGGTAATATACTTCTGCAAAAGTTGCTCCGCTACTAAACGAACTTCTTTTAAATCTTCCCTATTATTGCTGTGTTTTATTCTTCGTACTAAGGCTGCAGGATTATTGGCTTGTAAAACCAGGAGATCATGCTCCGTTATTACGCCGGTAATGGGAGTGTCAGGTGTACCATCCTCCGTTTGAACCAAATGATGCAACTTATGCTTAATCATTGCCATTTGAATTTCTGCTAGACTAAGCCCTGCTTTGACCGTCAAAACTGGATTGGACATGATTTTCTCAACTGAGGTGTCTATTGGAAAACTCCCGGTGACTACCCTATTCCGCAGATCCTTATCCGTAAGAATACCAATAGGGTGTCGCTGGTCATTAACAACAACAATTGAACTAACCCTTTGTGCCTGCATTTCTTTGGCAGCTTCTTGTATGGTTTGACGCTTATTGCAGACCACAGGTGCTCTGTGCGGCTGAAGCTGTTGCGTTTCTAATAAGTCATTTTGGCCCGTCCCATCCTGGTGAAAGAAATGAACATTCCGATAGCTATCTTCATAATTTTGATGCAAGCCCTTAGCAAAAGTTTTAGCCAAATAGAAACTGACTTCTGCATATTTAGCAAGTAAAGGTCTAAACTGTTCAAGATCGATCCCATAAATCAAAGAAGGTTCTATTGTAACAGCTTGTAATCCATATTGCTGATCTGCCAACAATGGCCTTAGACCTAAAACATCGCCCTC
>CAXIDD010000544.1:0-3944 GCA_964021975.1 uncultured Saprospirales bacterium
TAATCCATAAAGCTGCCATAAGAAAGCAAAGTGGTTCCCACCAATATACTAGTCTATTGTCATCTTTAGGGAAGAAAGTAGTAGTACAATATGATAAGGAGATTAGTTTAATATTGTTTTAATAAGACGTTTTTGTCAAGTCTTAGTCACACCAACTGATCTATCTATCATCTCCGTAGTACGCTTGGAGCATTTTTTGTATTTTTATAAAAAAATAAATAAGCTATGGCGTTGCGCAGGTTTATCAAATTGCCTAAACATCAAAAATACCAATATAAACCACGATATTGGGATCCCGAAAAAGAAGAGTTAAATGCTCGGATGGAGCAGATCGAATCCTTAAAAAATGCAGGTACGGATGGCATGAAAGCTAGAATCACCAGCGGTATGCGACGTGGCTATAAAGGAGATCAACGCTATCGAAGCAAGCAAGCTAGTCGATCTAATCTAGTCTTACTAGTGGTAGTAATTGGATTATTGGCAGCGAGTTATGTCTTTCTAACGGTTTACCTACCGGAAATTATGGGTCAGATTGATGGTACAGGGTCTTAATACGGTATTCGTTGGCTAAGTATTTTCGGCTAGGAACTTTTTGCTTCTTTGTTGGCTGAAACAGGTTTTAGCGTATAACTAAATGCGTAGATATAATCTACGCTTAATTATTCTTGTCGCTTTTGCAGCAACACAGCCAATTTTAATCCACACTCAATTCTGAAAATTCTAAAATCCTGTGAATTCTGTTTCCAATAGAGTGACCAGCAGAAACCAGCTGTCCTAGATACTATTTATAAAACTTTCTTACATTGCAATTCGTTTTAAAGATGCCGAAAAAATGAATATTCATTTTTTTGTTTAACTTGAAAGTTAGTGGTATCAAATAGATAACAAAAAGAGGAAAAAGATATGGCTGATATTATTCAGCTTTTACCCGACGCAATTGCCAATCAAATCGCCGCTGGTGAAGTCATCCAACGGCCTGCATCTGTCGTTAAGGAGCTACTAGAAAATGCCGTTGATGCAGGAAGTACCAAGATCCAACTGATCATCAAAGATGCCGGTAAGGGCCTCATTCAAGTGATTGATAATGGTTGTGGTATGTCTGAAACAGATGCTCGCATGAGCTTTGAGCGACATGCGACTTCTAAAATCAGAAGTGCCACTGACCTTTTTGCTATTCGGACCATGGGCTTCCGAGGAGAAGCACTGGCCTCCATTGCTGCAGTTGCTCAAGTAGAAATGAAGACGCGCCAACAATCCAAAGAAATGGGCGTCCGGCTACAAATAGAAGGCTCCAAAGTCCTTAAACAATATCCTTGTCAGGCCAGTCCTGGCACGAGTTTTTCCGTTAAAAACCTATTTTATAATATCCCCGCACGGCGCAATTTCTTAAAATCCAATCCGGTTGAGCTGAAGCATATCCTGGATGAATTTCAGCGGGTGGCGCTATCTAATCCAGATATTCACTTTACAGTACACCGAGATAAAGAAGAACTCTATCATCTGATACCTGCCAATCTACGCCAACGCATCGTTGGTTTATTTGGTACTAGCTCTAATAAAAAATTAATCCCCGTAGAAGAGGAGACGGATATCGTTCGGATTAGAGGTTATGTGGGCAAACCCGAATTTGCTAAGAAATCTAGAGGTAGTCAGTTTTTCTTTGTGAACGACCGTTTTATTAAGAATGGTTATTTACACCATGCGGTGATGTCTGCTTACGAAGAGCTGATTAGTAAAGAGCAATACCCTTTGTACATCATCTTTATTGACATTGATCCCTCAAAAATTGACATCAATGTACATCCTACTAAACAGGAGATCAATTTTGATGATCAACGCCTGGTCTATAATTATCTGAAAGTAGCCGTCCGGCACGCACTAGGCCAGCACAACGCCATGCCGAGTTTGGATTTCGAACAAGAATCTACCTTCAACCTACCCGTGATTAAGCAGCAAGAGACCCCCACTTATCGGCCTTCTGCAGCGTCTGGCACCAACACAGGAAGTGGTAAAAGCGGCAGTGCAAACTTCCCTAGCCTCAATCAACGGGAAAAATCTAATTTACAAAACTGGGAAAAACTATATGAGAACCTGCGTTCACCAGAAGAAGAACAAGGGGTATCAAAAAATGAACCTTCTGCCCTAACTTTAGAAAGCAGTTGGTCCAATGAAAGTGGCGATCCTCAAGAAGGTCAGACTACCCAGAAGACTCAAAAAGAGCCGTATCAAATTCACCGGACTTATATTATCAATCAAATCAAATCTGGTTTTATTTTGATTGATCAACAGGCGGCTCACGAGCGGATCCTTTACGAGCAGTACCTAGAGATTTTACAAGAACAATCCGGTACAACTCAACAGCAGTTATTCACCAAAACCATCGAATTGGACGGCCCTGATACGGAGGTCCTTCTGGGTATTTTAGAAGAAGTTAATCTGCTTGGTTTTGACATTCAGCATTTTGGGCAGCAAACTTTTGTGATTAATGGTGTCCCTGCCGAATTAGCAGGAAAAAAAGACGAGCTACAGGTTGTCTTACAACTCATTGAGCAATATAAATTTGGCTTAGATTTAAATCTTAACTTCAGGGAAAATATTGCCAGGTCTATGGCCAGAAGTGCGGCCATCAAAAGAGGTCAAAGCCTCGATAAGGAGGAAATGAAGACTTTAATTGATAAGCTTTTTGCCTGCGCTATTCCATACAAAAGCCCTACTGGTCGAAATTGCTTCCACACCTTTGAACTAGAGGAGCTGGCTCAATTGTTTGAAGGCTAGACCCTTTTTTGAAGTTATTGCACAACTTCTATGTTAAAAGGAGGTCATAAAGGCAGCTAAAACGCGATTTATCCTGTATTTTTATAATCAATTCAAGCATTTGACTGTTTGTGTTCTATAGAGTAATCCAAAAATGCTTCAATCCACAAACAGCCTACTATAAAACCGCTATCAATTTATGTTTAGAATATCGGGCGTAGTCAAACACTTACTGATCATCAATGTACTGATGTACTTTGGAACGCTTTTTTTATTAAAAGAGCCTGGAGGCAACATGATGCGTGCCCTGATCGGTATGCAAGAAACGGAATTTTGGAGTTGGGGAAAGTATATTCTAGCCCTATTCTATCCGACTTCGGAGTATTTCCGACCCTATCAGCTTGTCACGCATATGTTTATGCATGGCAACCTGACACACCTATTTTTTAACATGTTTGCCCTATTCATGTTTGGTCCTGCTATTGAAGCACGTATGGGAGATCAAAAGTTTCTCCTGTACTATTTCATTACTGGTTTTGGAGCGATGGCCTTACATTTAGGCGTTCAGATGTTAGAATTCGGAGCTGGTTTACCAGCCTATAATGCCAATATCCCGATGCTAGGGGCTTCGGGCGCCATTTTTGGAGTATTGACAGCCTACGGGATGCTCTTCCCAGATAATAAAATCATGCTCTTGTTTCCACCTATACCGATGAAGGCCAAGTATATGGTGATTTTATTTGCAGCGTTTGAATTATTTGCTGGTTTAGGGCCATTTAAAGGAGATGGCGTTGCACATTTTGCACATTTAGGAGGTGCGCTGTTTGGATTCTTATTAATTTTGTATTGGCGGAAGTCAGGCAAGTTGTTTTAAAGTACTATTTAAAAGAAACATAAAATGCTAGGGTCAATTTGGGAAGATATCAAGCGGGAGTTTAACTATGGTAATATGATTACACGTATTATCATCATCAATATTGGTGTATTTGTTGCAATCAACTTGGTACGTGCTTTCGTTTATTTTTCTCATAGTGGTGAAGTTTGGAGTCCAGAAGGCTTTCAAAACTTTCTAGGTTTTATCGCTATGTCTTCTGATTGGTTTACGGTCTTGACAAGGCCCTGGATCCTATTCACTTCGATGTTTGCTCATTATGGCGTTTGGCATATCCTTTGGAATATGTTGTTCCTAT
>CAXIDD010000545.1:0-3941 GCA_964021975.1 uncultured Saprospirales bacterium
TTACGCTTATGATACCGTAGATTCTACCTGGGAAACTATTCAGTCCATGAAAAAAGGGACCGCAATTTTTACACATCCAAGTACGCCTATTAAGTGTGGTGGAGCACCTATGAAAATTATGTTTTTGGCAGAAGACCATTGGAAGAAAACGGGGGCTAACAAGAATATAAAAATTAAATTTGTCAAAGGAGGTCCAGGTATTTTTGCCGTTAAAAAATATGCAGATAGTCTGACCAAAGTGGCAGATCGTAAAAATATTGAACGCGTCTGGAAGACAGACTTAGTGCATCTGGACCCAGCTAATAAAAAAGCGACCTTTCGGCATATGGAAACGGGAGCAGAATATACCGAGACTTACGATATGATCCATGTCACTCCTCCTATGAGTGCTCCGGATTTTATAAGAAATAGTCCACTGGCCGCAGATTCAGGTTGGGTGGATGTAGATAAAGAAACGACCCAGCATAATCGTTATCCAAATGTATTTGCATTAGGAGATAACAGTAGTTTGCCAACCAGTAAAACGGGAGCAGCCATTAGAAAACAAGCACCTGTTGCCACAAAGAATATCTTAGCAGCCATTAATGGAGCTGCAATGTCTGCCAAATACGATGGCTATACTTCTTGTCCTTTAGTGACTGGATATGGTTCACTAATTTTAGCAGAGTTTGATTATGATAAAAAGCCCAAGGAGTCCTTCCCATTTGATCAATCGAAAGAACGTTACAGTATGTATGCTTTAAAGGCTTTCGGCTTGCCAAGGATGTACTGGCATGGTATGCTGAGAGGCAGGGAGTTTTAAGATAATTAATATGGTTATTGGAAAAGAGCGGCGATGAAATGTTTTCATCGCCGTTTCATTTTAGCCTATTTATGGTCAGGAGTGTCCTCCAAATAATACGTTTCCTTTGCTGGTTTCAAGGGGCGCTTAAACCAATAAGGCCTTCGCAGTCCACCCGGACCAGGCGCGGGCCTAGTCATCGCTAACCATTCCCGATAGTTTTCCATAGATTTATTGGTATCCACCACGATGTCGCCATAATTTTCACCAGGACCTGGCTTTTCGATTCGGACTCTTTGGTGCCAACAGTGCATCCCACTAATTGGATCTGGATGCACAGCGTGCGTGATATTTTGATGTACCCCGCCGTCTACCCAAAAGATGCGTTTGCTATCTTGGTCTTTACTCTGAAAAGGTTTGATGCCAGATTGGGTATTCATTTTATAAATACCTTGATCTTCTTTGGATATTTTGACGGTGTTGGTGGCCCAGCTGTTGCCTTTATCTTGCTTTCGTTTCCAACGACCCAGGTGATGAGAGCAGGCTACTACACCTGGTTTCATACCTTGGGTAACCCAAACTTTATCAATAAAATAACCAATGTCAGTATTCATTTTTACGAGGTCTCCGGTTTGGAAACCCCACTTAGCAGCATCATCAGGATGCATCCAAATAGGATTCCTATTGCTGATCTCCATGAGCCATTTGGCACTACCAGACCTAGAGTGAATGAGCGTTGGTAATCTAAACGTTGGTACTAAAACATATTCACCGATTGATTTATCCAGTTTCTCCTCGTGGATATGCGATTTAATGTAGGTTGGCGTGGCATATTCTTCCCAACCCCAGTCTACCATTGTCTGACTGTAAAATTCATTTTTCATACTTGGCGTAGGAAAACCCATTCTTGGCTCACCATCAATTTCGATAGCTAGATTTTTACCGTCTTTACTGTAAATTTTAGTAGTTGGATCAAAGTCTGCGTCTGCTAATTTTTCCTTAGCGATGATAGATTCATTTTTCTTATAGGTGTGAGGCTCTACCTCAAATGCACCATATTTTTTCATGTAATCTAGGGCGGTCAAACCTTCTTTGGCAGCCGCTTCTGGTAAATTGGGTGTGTGCTCAAAGATGTATTGGTAATACTCATCAATCGTGATTTTTTTACCTGGACGATAAGGAGATTCAAAATGCTTACGAATTCCTAGCTCACCATCAGGATCTATCCTCCAGCTGAGTTCGATCCAGAATTCATCTTCTTCCCATACTTCACCAGGATTGGTTTCGTAGGTAAACGTTACTTTTTTGCCTGCTCTACGAGCTGCTTCTCGAAGCACGGGTTGTCTGAAGGCAATCCATTTACCAGAATGGGTGGCATAACTATTCAAATCATGCCGCTCAGCACTATGTCCCATTGGGATGACAAGATCAGCAAAGAAAGCCGTTTCATTCCAAGTCGGCGTCATTGCGATGTGGCAGCCAAAAAGACTTTCATCCTGGTAAGCTTCCATCCAGGTAAAACCATCAGGATAAGTCCAAACTGGATTAAAGACTCTCGAAAAGTAGGTGTCCATATAGCCACGGCCATCTTTGAGCATATGTGGTAACAAGAAGCTCATTTCGAACATTGCCAATGGATATTCATTTGGAAAATGTAGCTCGTTCCAGAATTTTTGTGGTGGAGGTACACTATGGAAGGTAGGTTTGAACTTGCTCCAAGAATTGGGGGAAGTCCCACCTTTCGTTCCTACCGAACCGGTCAAGACATTTAGAAAATGGAGCGCTCGAGATACGCACCAGCCACCTAAGTTACCACTGGCGGCACTTCGCCAATTGTGGGTAGCAAAGCGTTCGCCGGCCTCTCCGATTAAGACAGCTACTTCACGGATGGTACTGGCTTTGACTCCTGTCTCTTGTTCCGCAAATTCAGGGGTGAATTCTGCGTATTCTTCGATCATTTGAGCAATATAGTTTTCAAATGTCACCTCTAATTTTGGATGTCTTTTTTGCAAATAGGTTTCCCAGTTGACCCATTTTTCCATATAATCTCGGTTATACAGACCTTGCTCCAGGATAATTTTAGCCATGGCTAAGAGCATTGCTGCTTCTGTCCCAGGATAAGTGGGTAACCAGTAATCCGACATACTCGCGGTATTGGAAAGACGAGGATCGACGGTTGCCAGTTTGGCCCCTTTCATTTTGGCCTCAATAATCCGTTGGGCATGTGGATTGAAATAGTGGCCACTTTCTAAGTGAGCGGAGATGAGCAGGATGAATTTAGCATTGGCATGATCGGGACTTGGACGATCGTGTCCATACCAGATATTGTAACCAAAACGGGCACCCGAACTACAAATATTAGTATGGCTATTATGTCCGTCTACGCCCCAGGCTTGGATGACTCGGTTGGCATATCCTTCGTGGCCTGGACGACCAACGTGGTAGGCAATTTCGTTGTTCCGTTTTTCTTGGATGGCTTTCCGCATTCTGGCGGCTATGGTGTCCAGTACTTCATCCCAGCTGATGCGTTCCCAGTTGCCTTCGCCTCGTTTGCCTACTCTTTTAAGTGGGTATAGAATTCTTTCGGGGTCCGTGATTTGGTTAATGGTTGCTGGACCTTTTGCACAATTCCGACCTCTGCTACCCGGATGATAAGGGTTACCTTCAAACTTACGAATGGTCCCCGCTTCTTTATCCACATAGGCAGTTAACCCACAAGCACTTTCGCAATTAAAGCAAGTCGTTGGGACAATGGTATAGGCCTTCTTTTCTTTTTTGGGCCAACTTTTAGCTTCGTATTCTTCCCAATGATTCCATTGTTCCATCGGTGGAAAACTATCCAAATCCGTTTCCGTCATCCGATCCAAAACAGGTGTTCGATCTTTTTCTAGATTGGGGATTAGTTGAAGCTTTTCGGCTATTTTTTCTATGAATGAACGTTTTTTCTGATTCATAAGGTTCTATTTTTTTGTTGAGACGCAATGCATTGCGTCTGTACAATGTGGCAATGCATTGCGTCTGTACAATAGGGTAGTGCATTGCGTCTGTGTCTACGATAAGGCAATTCTTTGAGGTGCTTCTACCCAAATGTGATTGATGAAATAGATGCCAATCAACACCATCACGCCTGCAATACTTCCCATTAATGGGTTGGTATTTC
>CAXIDD010000546.1:0-3939 GCA_964021975.1 uncultured Saprospirales bacterium
ATGTACGTGTCCCAGTTTGATAATAGTGTGGCCGAAGATGCAGGCTTGTTGAAGATGGATTTCTTGGGCTTAAAAACCCTGACCATTATCAAAGATGCGGTGCGGATGGTCAAGGAAAATTATGGGGTAGAACTAGACCCCGATGAAATACCGCTCGAAGATAAAGGTACTTATGAGCTTTTCCAACGTGGGGAAACAGTCGGTATCTTCCAGTATGAAAGTGCTGGGATGCAGAAGTACATGAAAGAGCTGGTTCCTACTAAGTTTGAGGATTTGATTGCAATGAACGCCTTGTATCGTCCAGGTCCATTGGAATACATCCCCGAATTTATCGATCGTAAGCATGGCCGTAAGCCCGTAATTTATGATCTGGATGCCATGGAAGAGTACCTAGAGGAAACCTACGGTATTTGTGTCTATCAAGAGCAAGTAATGCTGCTTTCGCAAAAGTTGGCCAACTTTACGAAAGGGCAAGCAGACATGCTTCGGAAAGGGATGGGTAAGAAAAAGAAGAAGGTCATCGATATGCTTCACCCTAAGTTTATCGAAGGTGGTACAGCTAATGGACATGATGAAGAAACTTTGAATAAAGTCTGGAAAGATTGGGAAGCTTTTGCTTCATATGCCTTTAACAAGTCGCACTCAACTTGTTACGCATTTGTTGCCTTTCAGACTGCTTATTTGAAGGCCCACTATCCAGCAGAATTTATGGCCTCGGTATTGACCCACAACAAGAATGATATTTCAAAAATTACCTTCTTCCTTGAAGAGTGTAAAAGAATGGGTTTAACGGTTCTTGGACCTAGTGTCAATGAAAGTGCCTCTGATTTTTCTGTAAATAAAGACGGACATGTTCGTTTCGGTCTTTCGGCATTAAAAGGAGTAGGAGAGGGGCCAGTAGAAGAGATTCTAAAAGAAAGATCAGAAAATGGTCCTTTTGAAAGCTTGATGGATATGGTGCGCCGATTGAATTTACGCGCCATCAATAAAAAAGTAGTTGAGAGTCTAGCTTTTGGCGGTGGTTTTGATTGCTTTGAAGGCGTCATCCGAGCACAATATTTCGCTCCTTCTGAAAAGTACAATACCTTCTTAGAGCATGCCTTACGTTATGGTAATGCGTATCAGAATCAGAAAGCCCAGGCAGCCAATACTTTATTTGGTGATTCTGATGATGCCATGATCCCAGAACCTTCTTTCCCTGAGGCGGAGCCGTGGCCATTGATTGAAGAATTGACACGTGAAAAGGAAGTGACAGGTATCTATGTAAGTGGCCACCCACTGGACGATTATCGCCTGGAAGTGAAGAATTTCATGACTTGTTCTCTGTCTAAGGTTGAAATGTTTAAAAACAGCGGGAGTCCTGTTAAAATTGGAGGCATCATTGGTGCTGTCCAGCATCGAATCAGCAAAAATGGCAACGGATGGGGCCTTTTTGAATTAAGTGATTTTAATGCTTCGGTTGAATTCCGACTTTTTGGAGAAGATTACCTCAGTTTTCAGCATATGCTTATTGATGGTAAAGCGGTTTATGTCAAGGCAAAGTTTCAAAAGAGCTGGCGCAATGACGATATGGAGCTAAAAATACAAGAAATCCGCTTGTTAGATGGTATCGCAGAATCCTTGACGGATTCGATAACCATTAAACTACCTTTGGAAAAAATCTCGGATAAGACCATTGATCAATTGGATGTGCTGTGTAAAACCCACGTTGGGAAACATCGCTTAAAAATGGAACTCATTGATCGTCAGCAACGTATGAAAGTCAGTATGATCGCCAAAGAACGTATGGTCAATGCCGATAATGACTTCATCCGTGAGCTAGACCGCATTGGACTAAAATACTTACTAAACTAGCTATAAGTAAAGCCGCAATGCCTTGCGGCTCCACAAGACAAGTAAAGCCGCAATGCCTTGCGGCTCCCCAATGCCTTGCGGTTCTAAAAACAAATGTATGAAACTTACAAACTTACTATTACTAGCACTATTGCTAAACCTATTGGCTTGTCAAACAAGCCCATCTACAGAAGATACTCCTAATGCAGTTGCCGACCAATGGGAGAAACCAAGAGTACCAGATTGGCATAAAAATGCGACCATCTACGAAGTTAATCTCCGACATTACACTGAAGAAGGAACCTTTGCTGATTTTCAAAAAGAGCTGCCTCGATTAAAAGAAATGGGTATAGATATCTTATGGTTTATGCCTATCCACGAAATAAGTGTTGCCAAACGTAAAGGAGAGTTGGGCAGTCCTTATGCGGTCAAAGACTATAAAGGCGTCAACCCAGACTTTGGAACAATGGAGAACTTTAAAACTTTATTGGCAGCCATTCACGAACAGGGCATGTACTGCATCATCGATTGGGTGCCTAACCACACCGGCTGGGACAATGTCTGGATCACTGAACACCCTAACTGGTATACCCAAGATGAAGATGGGAATATCATCGATCCTATTGACTACAATACAGGGGAATCGTGGGGCTGGACCGATGTTGCTGATTTGAATTATGACGTCCCTGAGATGCGTTTGGCCATGATTGATGCGATGGCTTTCTGGGTGAAAGATATTGGCGTAGATGGTTTTAGAGTGGATGTAGCACATGGTGTGCCTATCGACTTTTGGGACCAAGCTTCCGATTCTTTATATGCAATCGAACCTTTATTTATGTTAGCAGAAGCAGCGGTGCCAGAAATAGTTAATAGCGGAGCCTTCATTATGGACTATGGCTGGGAAATGCACCATTTGTTAAATGAAATTGCCAAAACACAAGGTGCAGCCCAAAGTGGAAACAAACAATTAGTAAGTGGAAATCTGGTTGAAGGAAATGCAGAAATGGCACCCGAAGACCGAAAAACTGCATTAGATATTGATCAACTCTTTGCTAAGGAAGATACTGTTTATACCAATGGCTATAAAATGCAGTTCACCTCCAATCACGATGAAAATTCCTGGGCAGGTACCGAGTTTGCCAGAATGGGGGACGGACATTTAGCTTTTGCTGTATTGACTGCAACTTTTGGTGGTATGCCGCTAGTTTACACTGGCCAAGAATCCGCAATGGATAAGCAGTTGGAGTTTTTCAAAAAAGATAAAATAGAGTGGGGCGATTATAAATATGCCGACTTTTATAAAACACTCTTCGACCTTAAGCACCGCAACCAAGCCCTTTGGAATGGAGATCAAGGTGGTGAATTAATCAAGATCCCAACCGGGAAAGACGAGTACGTCTACGCTTTTCAAAGAGAGAAAAACGGAGATAAAGTAGTAGCAATTATCAATTTGTCAAGTAGTCAACAAGCTATTACTTTAGAAGGAGACCAGTTTGCAGGTGCCTATAAAGAAGTATTTAAGGAAGAAGAAATGGAACTTTCTGCTGGGCAGGAAATGACTTTGGAGCCTTGGGCATATATGGTTTATTCCACAAAATAAATTCGAATCCATTGCGGGACCACCCAGAAGACAAAGAATCATATCATCTTCTGGGGGGCTCCATAATGGGTAATTTAACCTGTACTCTTCAATCCACCAGAAATAGCATTGGTCATCAATAAAAGGCGTTGCAATATGCTTGCTTGATCTGTATTCGGATCATCTTTACTTGTCCGCCAATCTTTAATTTGATTGACGTGTAATTGATTTAAAATAGTTAACGCGGGATGTCTGCTGGCATTGTTTTCCATTTGGCTAATTCTGCGTTCCGCACTGGAGGTACCAAACAAAGCTTGGATTTGAGTGATGCTTTGCTCATAATCTTTTAAAATCAAAGCTAAGATTTCTTCCCTAGAAGTAGCTTCTTCGACCAACTTGGCATAATCATGCATAATTTTGGTGTCAACCTGCAATAGGTTAGTTTCTACCTGAATCAAGAAATACTGCCAGAAAGGCCATTTAGGAATCAAAGATTGCAGGAAGGAAAAATCTTCAGGAGATTCAGT
>CAXIDD010000547.1:0-3932 GCA_964021975.1 uncultured Saprospirales bacterium
GAGTTGGTAGGGTAGTTGGGGGGCTGTTAGAAGGCAATAAAAAGTTGGGCTTAGGTTTATCTAAGAATAACATTGGTATTACTGATATTACCTTCCAATCCAATCTCAAAAACGGCTGCTCCACAGTAAGTGTAGCTACGGACAATGCAACTGGAGAGTATGAAGTCCATCTTTTACCTATTGAATATACGATAGAAAGCCTTAGTCTCAGAAATGATAAAGATGGCTATGCCTCGACCCCTAATGGAGCCTTTGAAAATGCCTTAGGTGATAAGATCGATTTGAGTAATGTCAATCAACTCATTATGGTCAAGGATACTACCCTTGGACCGGGCGGCGAAGAAAAGGTAGATTCTGCCTCTTATCATGCTGCCTTCAAAGTAGTACATCGGAACAACCCTACTATTGAAATGAAAGGTGATTTTCCTTCTACTCCTGAAGGAGATAGTGTATTTATTGGGGACCGGGAGCTTCAGATTACTGATGCAATAAAAATTCCATTGGATCAGCTTACCCTGGGAGAGGGACCGATACCTTTTCCAGTATTTACTCAGGGGAAAACGTACCGCTCGAAAATTTTCATTAATGAGGTTTACAAGCGCTACGATGACAATGGTGATTTACTTGCCATTGATAATACTCCATCCATCGGAAAACTGACCATTAACAACGAATTCGATGCCCAATCTTATCTCAATACAGATATTCCCATCGATAATGGACGCTTTTCTTACACTTTTGCTGCGGGTGACCCCACCCTCAGTCCAGGGGCTACTTCTTTATTTGATTTTACTCAAAAAATCGAGCTTGATTTTGAATCTGATGGGGTGGAAACGGTAAGTTATCTACCCGTCCCGGCTATCTCAGGTTTCAATGGAGGAAAAAAGAATCCTTACCGGGCTTATGTGAAAGGTGGAGTGATTGAAGGCGCCGGTTTTACAGTAGCTGAACCTGCAACTGTAGATTTGATTCTTCGAAATCCACCCGGCTCCAATAGCTACGCTACTTGGTCTAAGGATTCTACTTTTACGAAAGCAACCGTTACGAGTGAATCCTGGAATCATGATATCAATGAGTCGGCCTATGGCCAACTAGGATTTAAATTTACTTTTGGTACAGGTCTCGCTCCTGGTCCTGAGGTAGACTTTGATCAGTTTGGTAGAATCACTGCCAATTTTTCTCAAGGGGTTTACCTAACTGATGAAGGTGAAGCGGTGGAAACTTTTACGGCTAGTAAGAGTTTGACTACCTCCACCTCTGCCAATCCCAAGCAGGCTGGAGGAAAAGGGGATCTGATGGTGGGTACCTCATCCTTTAAAACCTTTGGAGAAGGAAAGTTCTTCACTACGGTAGATACGGCACTATGCTCCAATCCATTGGTCAATTGCTTCGGTGAGGAATTTGATGGCTATCGATTGGGCTTTAAACCTGGAATTGTCTTTTTACCAGATTCAGGGTTAACAGAATTCATTTTCAAAGTATTTGAAATTGAAACCTTGGTTATCCCTAATTTGGAAAAGCTACGGAATGATCTTTTTGTCTCCCAACCGGATATTTATGTCAGTAATGTATCTATGGATCATTTAGAATTTAATCGTGTTTTTGGCTCTAACAATGACGATCCACACGCTTGGACAGATCGAGTGTCTACCGATGACCCTTTAGCTTTCCAGGAAAAAGATACAACGGGTTTGAGTTATACTTTCTACCAGAATAAAAAAATTGCTACTAGAGGAAATGGCATAGATTCTATCCGAATTTATAATGCTCAAATACGGCAATGGAAATTGGCCATGGCGAGAAATGAAAAAGCAAAATATGATTCCTATAATGAGGATAATGTCAAAGAATTAGGCAATTACAGTATTGGTACTGCAGCGCTAGACCTTTCCTTTACCACTACTACTGATACCACCTTTGCCAATACCTTTGAAACTCAATTCATGTATGGCGGTGATGTGTCGTTTCAATTTTTGATTAATAATAATGGTGCTGGAGGTAATGCTGGATATAGCTACACGGATATAAGTGGTAAGACCGAATCCGAAACAACTACGCTTGCCAATACCTTTAATTATCATATTGAGGACCAAGATATTGGGGATCTCATCAATGTTACTGTAGTTGATCCAGGAGATGGAAATGGTGCCATCTTCCGTGTCAACGGCGGAGAGACTTCTTGCCCTTACATTGATGCGGAAGTCATGCGTTATTTTGATAAAAACTATCGTGGTGATCTTAATGAAGCCGTCTTTTCTTCCACCTACCTGGATCGGCCCGATAATACCTATAGCCCAAGAACAGTACAACGGGACGTCCCTAAGATTGCGGTGTCTGGTGAGGTTCGCTTAGATAATATACCTGCAGGTGAGCCTGCCGTTTTCCAATTGGTATTATCCAATGAAAGTGAATCCGAAGACTCACGCGAATACGAATTAGTAGTGGCCAACAACCCCAATGGGGCAATTATTGAGATCGATGGGCTTGATCCCAACCGCAAGTTTACGGTTCCTTACGCTTTTCAATCGGATGGTAGTACGGCTAATCTGATTAAAACATTGACGCTTAGAAGGGGCGCGACCCACTTTGATCACGAAAACATCAAATTGATCCTACGTTCTCCCTGTGATCCATTGACGATCTTTGATGAGATAACCATTGAAGCGCATTTTACGCCAGTTTGTACAGAAGCTACTTTATACGATCCTGCCAATAATTGGGTCATCAATAGCGTAGTTGCACCCAAGGATACACCGCTGGTTCCTATACTCATTAGGGATTATGATTACAATTTTAGTGGGTTTAAGTATTTTGAGTTTCAGTACAAACAAAGCAATGAAGACAATCGATCGTGGAATACAGCTGCTACCTTTCATAAGGATTCTTCGGAGGTATTGCAGGTCGCTAGTAATTTTTTGATCCCCCAAAATTCACCACTTACGCTCTACGATTGGAACGTTGCTCAATTGGTAGATGGGGACTATGAATTGAGAGTACAGTGCTTCTGTGACCTCCCAGGACATCCGAATACGAAAACAGAAAGCGAGCCCAACGTGGGTATAATGGACCGCCTTAAGCCACATCCTTTTGGTAGGCCTTCGCCAGCAGACGGTATTTTAGATCCTAATGATGAAATTTCAATCCGCTTCAATGAACCGATTGACCTGGGAACCTTACTCAAGACCAAAAATTTTGATATCCGTGGTGTGACCAACGGTACGAAAGTGGATCATAGTACCAGCCTACTTTTTGATGGTACAGACGATTTTGTAGAAGTACCGGGAGGCGCAGCTTTAAATAATCGCGATTTTACGATCGAGTTTTCTGCTAAACGCTCTGGTCAGGGCGAGGAAGTTTTACTGAGCCAGGGTACGGATGAAAATGCCCAGTTCAGCATTGGTTTTGATGCCGATGATCGCTTGTTTTTCAAGATTGGACAAATGACGGTACGCTCTGATGAGCAATTTGAGAAAGATATTTGGTCTTATTTTGCAGTGAGTTATTACCACGAGTCTGACTCGGTTCGCTTGTATGCCATTAATGAAAAATTCAATAAACTGGTCAATCCCAATGATTTAAGGATCTTTGTGGACTATGAAGGTTCGGGACCCCTTCTTATGGGTAAAAATAGCGCTACAAATGGTAGTCATTTTCATGGTAATATGCATGAAATACGCATTTGGGCCAATCCAAAAAGTTTGAATGATTTCTCTGCCAGTAGAGATGTCTTATTGAGTGGAAATGAATTGGGCTTACTGTTTAATTGGCGTATGGATGAGGCTGAAGGTGAAATGATTAAGGAATATGTCAGAAGGAGAGATGGCTTTATTGACGGCTCCATTTGGCAAGTTGACCCCAATGGTTTTGCAGCGACTTTTGATGGGATGAGTCACCTGAAGGCAGCAAGCGGTAAAAAGGTCATCACCAATACC
>CAXIDD010000548.1:0-3931 GCA_964021975.1 uncultured Saprospirales bacterium
TTGCCAACCTGCCTGCGCTGAAGCTTTAGCAGGCAGGCGAAAAGTGGTTCAAAAAGGGCAATAACAAATTCGAAGTGCTAAACTCAAATAGCTTCTTAGGTACTAAATTAAAGAAACTTAATGGAAGATTGGCAAGAAAAGATTCACTTACTGGAGGAAGGCTACCAAGAAGTATTTTTCCAGGAAAGAAAATATGGACTTAGTAAAAAGTCATTTAATAAAGGTAAAAGCGTTAAGGTTTATGCCACAGAATTAGGTGGCAATAACTTCATCTCTTTTAACTATTATTGCACTTCTTCCAAGCTGGTTTTGAAACCATGCGAAATGCCTAAATCAAAGGTTATTGAGTTTCTTAACAATATTTAAAAAATAAGTCGACTACTTTAAGCTTTTTATAGGATATTAAGCTCTAAATAAGTCTTAAATTTTCAATCAAAAACATGAGATACCAATTACTGTGCATTTTTGTTCTTACTGCCCTACTATTCAATAGCTGTGAAGATGATCCCAGCACTGGTTTACTGAACTATGACGACGTCAACCTAAGTGCGCCACTATTTGCACCAGGTGACTTCGAAATGGCCGCTCGTTTTCCAACCAATGAGCTAAGCAGTTTTCAGGGAAGATTTATCGAGGAGATTGAGGTTTACATTCAAGACCGTCCGGCTAGAGCTGAAATTCTCGTTTACGGAGAAGGTACGACTACCGAACCAGGGCGAGTGTTGTATTCTGAAGTCGTCACCGCAGACATGCGAAGTGGTCAATGGAATACCCACATGCTCAGTACTCCAGTCGAAATTATAGGGGATGAAGAAATATGGTTGGCCATCAGAGTACGCCTTACCCAACCAATGGGTTCCGTTGGATGTGATGCTGGTCCCGCCGTTTCAAATGGCGATCTCTTGGAAGACTCTAATGGTAATTGGACCGACTTACGTGCATTTACCAACAATGCCATTGATATCAACTGGAATATCCGCGGAGTAATTAGTGAGTAGTTTGCTAATTTGCAGGTATAGCAATTAATTTTCAATGTCTATCCGACTTTAAATTTTTGCATTAGAAAAGAGTTTGTTCACATAGCAATTGGTGCGGCCAATAAAGCATCAGGAATACCAAAAGATTCAACCAATGCCAGAACTTCAGGCCGAAGTTCTGCGCATAATTGGTCGATGCTCTTGCGAATCGCTTTACTTTTTACATTTGCAATATAATCTTGCTCAAGGTACCAAGCCCCATGCTTTTCAATACAAGTCAAGGCATACATGGCTCGCAACTGACCTAACACTTCTTTAAGGTTGGCATCCTCAAGCGCATTCTCTTTGGTAATAAAACTTTCCAATACTACCTTTTCAATAAAAGCGTCAGCTAATTTAAGTAAATGTGTCTGAGCTAAAAGTCCTGCCTCATGAGCAGATTTCCCGGACTTGATCAATCCTCGTAAACGATTGGCTAAACTCGTTAATAAACGTTGCTCTCTATATCTAAAAGCATTCAATTGGAAGTCTTGACCACGCAAATGGCTGCTATCGGTATTCCGAATAATAAGTGGGTTCTGCTCATTGATGGCAACGGTAATTCGCTGGGTCAATATTCTTAAAACCGCCATGTTACCTTCTTCGTGGAAAGCCTGCTTGAATTGGGATAAAACCCCTTTGGCGACCAATTGCATCAACACGGTATTGTCTCCTTCAAAAGTGGTAAAGATGTCACTATCGGCTTTCAAAGCTGCAAATTGATTTTCAGCTAAATAGCCTTTTCCACCACAAGCTTCTCGGCATTCTTGCAAACTTTCGGTTGTAAACCAGGTGGCATAAGATTTCATACCTGCCGCCAGAGTTTCTACCTCCCGAAAATCTTCTTCGCCATTATGTACAAATCTTTCCAAAAGATCATCAAGTGCAAAGGAAAGTGCGTAAGCTTTTGCGACCAAAGGAATTAAGCGACGTTGGTGGCTAGGATAATCCATAATCAAAGTCTCTGGCTGGTTAGGTCCAGGTGCAAACTGTCTACGACGGGTAGCATAACGTACGGCAATTGCCAAGCCCTTTTTAGCAGCACTCAGTCCAGCTCTAGGTACACATACCCGCCCACCGACAAGGGTGCCAAGCATCATGAAAAATCGTTTAGAGGGATTTTTTATAGCGCTATGATAGTTTCCGTTTTCGTCAACTTGTCCAAACCGATCCAGTAAATTTTCACGAGGGATTTCGACTTGATCAAACCAAATGCGGCCGTTATCTACGCCATTTAAGCCCAATTTGTAGCCATTATCTTCGATGCGAATTCCTTCTAAGGTCTGCCCTTGACCATCTCGTAACCGAACAATAAAGGCATGGACTCCATGATTTTCTCCATCAATAATTAATTGAGCGAAGACCGCTCCCATCTGACCATGTAAGGCATTACCAATGTATTCTTTTCCAGCATCAGGGTGTGGTGTATTGATGATAAAAGTACCTTTCTCTCGCTGGTAGATAGCCGTAGTTTCCAGCCCTCGGACATTAGAACCATGTCCCGTTTCGGTCATTGCAAAACAACCAGGTAAACTCAAATCACCGATGGCCTTGAGGTACTTTTCATGATGCTTATTGGTACCAAGTGCCAGTACGGCTCCTCCCCAAAGACCAAATTGTACACCAAACTTTATGGTTAAACTTAAATCATGGTAACCTAACATTTCGAAAGCGGCACCATAAATCCCCATATCGTCTTTTCCGCCATATGCTTCTGGATAAGACAGTGCACCTAAACCCTGACTAGCTAACATATGTAGCCAACCCAAAACTTTGGTGCGATAATCATGTTTGTCTGGAATGATATCTAAGGTAAAAACCGGATCAGAAAGCAGGCTGCGCATTTTACTTTTTAAATCGACATACTGTCCATCCAGCAACTCTTGCATTGCTTTGATTTCAAAGGAAGCATTTGATTTTTCTTTGGTGTCCCGAATACTAGCCGGCGTAGAAAACAAGGTCTGAAAAGTAGCTTCATTAATGGCTCCTAATGTTTTTTCCATCCTGATCAATTGCCCTCGAATAGGTTCGCTATTCCAGGGAGCATCAGGTTGATTGGCCAATGCAATTCCAATGTGAATAAGGGTCCTATCATCGGGCTTCTTTAGTTGATCGGCTGCTTGCCGGCAATGAATCTCCCACATTTTATATAAATCCCTTGGTGGGAAACGTTTGGGATTGGCCCATTCTTGAAGTTGTGCTTTGTCGAAATCACTTAGAAAGTCAAACTTAAAAGCTTCTTCTTGAATCGTCAGCACTTCTGAGGGACTTAAGACTCGGTCGCTCCAGGCAGCATAAAGCAAAGGAATAAAAAGTCGAACCGCAGGTGAGAAAGGTAATTGACTATTTGGCTGTACACTCATTGCTTAGCATTTGGTGATCGATTAGAGACTACTGATAAGATTATGTCTAATATAAAGACGAACAAGAAAGGGTCTAGGTTCAATATTTAAGAAAAAGATAAGAATAACAAATTTAGATTACAAGTTCTCCACTTCTGATTTATAGTTTGCAGCTTGTTTCAATATCGCTGCTTGATCATCCCCATCCATTTTATTCCACACTCTGTACATCATAGCTACTCGTGGATTTTTTTGCAGTTTTTCTCGATGCCGAGCATAAAAATCCCAATACAAACTATTAAAAGGACAAGCACGTTCTCCCACTTTGGTTTTACGGTCATAATAACAATTGCTACAATAATCACCCATTTTATGGATATAATTGGCACTAGAAACATAGGGTTTTGTCCCTACGATACCTCCATCGGCAAACTGACTCATTCCTCGTGTATTGGTAATTTCGACCCACTCCAGGGCATCCATATAAATACCAAGGTACCAGGCATCTACTTCATCCGGATGCACGCCTATTAACAATGCAAAATTACCCGTGACCATTAATCGTTGAATATG
>CAXIDD010000549.1:0-3930 GCA_964021975.1 uncultured Saprospirales bacterium
TGGTACAGGCTTACATTCCATACTTTCATAGTATATAAAAGTTTGATCAGTTAGATAACGATAGAGTAGAGAGGCATAATTATCTTCCCCACCGCCATTTTCTCTAAGGTCAATGATCAGGTTCTCAATACCTTGCTGTTTGACGGTTTTAAAAAACTGGGTTAGGTGTTTTTTGTAAGATATTGGCCCACTTTTTAATTCCTCTTTGTCGAAGCTATTGATGGTTAGAACGGCTGTGTTATCCGTTATTAAAATGGAATCCCTTAAGAATTCATAACTTGATTCTTTCTCGTGCTTAAATTTGGTTAAAGCTTCAGGAGAGATAGCTGTTCTTTGTAATATTTGACCATCTGCTAGTTCAATTTCATAGCTGCTATCAGGATATATTAGATGATACCAATAAGAAAAATTTTCGCTGTTGTTGACAATCAAAGGCTTAGGACTTTTTATGAAACCATCGGTACCTCGAAGGGCTGCGATTTGATTAATAATCCTATTCATAGCTACCTTATTGATACTTTTAACCACTTTATAGGGCTGTGTTCCCTGTGTATAATCTTTGCTTAGGAAGACTTGGTTCTCTAAATATTGGAATTCCAAAGGGAATTTTTTATTTAGCGTTTTTCTACTTTTAGGAGAAGCAATCGTGCCGGTATGCCCACAATTAATAGCTGCGGTAATGGCTGCAACTTTGTTATAAAAATCACGTTCAGTCATAGGCTGATTGATTTCTAGCATAGTTGCCTCAAATAGGGAATCCATCTTCGCTTTAGGTGTATACCAATAAAAGCCAGCATGAACCGTCTCCAGTGTTTTTTGGTAGGCTTTTAAGTCGGCTTTTAATTGATTCTCGGGATACGTTTTTTCATAATAGGGATGTTGAGCTGTTAGAGGGAAACAAAAAATAACACTGAAGAAAAGAAGAAAGCTTACTTTATAAAATAGCATGTTAAATTGATTTTGTTCCAATTTGCACATTTTGTTACTTTTACAAGGGTCAAAAGATAAATTGAGTCCAATTCTGCAAGAAATGAGACCGATTAGCTAGGTGATCCTAAGATTTCTATTGTGATTCATAAAATAACTCAATAATAAATTTCAAACCAATGAAATTCACCCTACTACTGTTACTGATCTCCGCTAGCCTGGTAAGCGCAGCGCAGGAAATTTCTTTTCGTTCAAACGGCAGAACAATTATTGGACCACTCCAGGAAAAAACAGCTTCTTTAGGGATCGGTGATTTAGACGGCGACGGCGACTTAGATATTGTGGCCGCAAATGGCCGACATTGGCCACAGCAAAATAGAGTCTTTTTTAATTCAGGGCGAGCTATTTTTTCTGTATCTGTTCCTTTAGACATCACCAGCGAGACCAGTTACGCCACTGAATTGGCAGATTTTGATAAAGATGGTGACCTGGATATTGCCGTGG
The DNA here is from genome assembly GCA_964021975.1 of uncultured Saprospirales bacterium. Taxonomy (GTDB): domain Bacteria; phylum Bacteroidota; class Bacteroidia; order Chitinophagales; family Saprospiraceae; genus DATFKA01. Next base: position 1,432 of record CAXIDD010000549.1, read on the forward strand.
GGAACGATCAAGCACCGAACACCCTTTATTTCAATGATGGTAAAGGAAATTTCACCAAAGTTGGAAATTTTGGTCAAGCCTATGCTTCCACCCGTAATTTAACGGTTGTAGACATCGATCAAGATCAAGACATGGACATCCTAATTACCAACAGAGGAAGTGAAAATGAAATTTGTTTAAATGATGGGACAGGAAAGTTTACAAAATCTATTTGGTTCGGTGCAAAAGATGATTCTACCATCGATGTAGAAGTTGCAGATTTAGATGGAGACCAAGATTATGATTTGATTTTAGCCAACCGCGATAAACAGCAAAACTACATTTACCTCAATGATGGCCAGTTGGGATTCGATACTAAAATTCCTTACGGGACAGGTAAAGACGAAACGAGAGCCGTTGCCGTTGGAGATTTTAATCAGGATGGTTATCTAGATTTAGCTGCAGCCAACATTAATGAACCCAATAGGATTTACTTTGGCAGCGAAAAGATGGATTTTTCTAATAAAATTGAAATTAATCCTGCTGGAAACCGCTCTTTTTCCATAGCCACTGGTGATGTGAATCAGGATGGCCAACTAGATATTGTAATTGCCAATGCTGGCCAAGCCAATCTCCTTTATTTGAATCAAAATAAGGGACAAAATTGGACAAAAGTCAAGCTAGGTAAAAATGAATTGGATTCCTATGATATCCTAATTTACGATTTGAACCAAGACAGTCGCCCGGATATCATCGAAAGCAATTCGGATGCCATCAATTATTTTTATATTAATATGGGCTCTAATAAAAAATGATGACAAAAAAAACGGTCGCAATTATTGGTGGAGGACCAGCAGCAATGATGCTAGCCGCTTTTTTAAACCCTGACTTATTTTTGGTCACCATTTATGAGCAGAATAAGACTTTTGGGCGTAAATTTCTGGTAGCAGGTAAAGGTGGGTTTAACCTCACGCATAGCGAAGACTTGTCGGCTTTTGTAAACCGCTATACGCCAAAGAGCTTTATTGAAGGGATTATTTCAGCTTTTGATAATCAAGATTTAAGACAATGGTTAGAAAAACTTGGGATCCCAAGTTTTGTAGGGACTAGCAAACGAGTTTATCCAATAAAGGGAATAAAACCCATAGAAGTACTCAATAAAATATTAAACTTATTGAAAGAACGAGGGGTGCAGTTTGCCTTTGAACACCAGTGGGGTGGCTGGGACCTGGATCAGGGTTTAAGATTTAATAATCGAACTACCATACAATCAGATCTATGTATTTTTGCACTCGGAGGTGGTAGCTGGAAAGTCACCGGATCCAATGACCACTGGCTAAGTTTATTTCAGCAGCAAGGGGTATTAACTAAAGGTTTTAAAAGTGCTAATTGTGCTTATCAAATTGCCTGGCCATCCGCTTTTCTACAAAAACAGGAAGGACAGGCTTTAAAAAATATTGCGATTTCCTGCGAAGGACAAATTCAAAAAGGAGAAGCCGTAATTACTCAATTTGGAATCGAAGGCAATGCCATTTACGCCTTAAGTCCAAATATTCAACATCAATTAGATGAATTCGGTAAAGCAACGGTGTTGGTAGATTTAAAACCACCTTTTACTCAGCAAGTAATTTATGATCGACTAGACCAATCAAAAGCCAAGAATGTCTCCCAGGCTTTGCGTAGGGACCTAAAGCTTTCCGCAGCCAAAGTTGATTTAATTAAAAGTCAGATCTCCAAAACAGCCTTCCAAGATTTAGCGCAATTAGCCCAAGCTATCAAAGCACTTCCATTAACTTTATTAGCTGCTGCTCCGCTCGACGAAGCTATTTCTACCACCGGAGGAATAGATCTAAGCGCAATTGATGCCCATTTTCAATTAAAAAATAAGCCCAAGCATTATTGTATTGGAGAAATGTTAGACTGGAATGCACCAACCGGAGGTTATCTTTTACAAGCGTGCTTCAGTATGGGCGTTTATTTAGCTCGCCATCTGAATGAAAAAGAATCAAATACTTGACTGCTATATGACGTATTTTTTAGGTTTCATGCCCTATCTTTAAGGTAGAAAATTCACCTGAAATGAAAAGAATATTGCTCCTATATCTTTCTATCTTTTTTATTATTCCATTGGCGGCACAAGAAGCAGAATTGGGAAGAGCTGACGGCAATAATCTTTTGGTTTGGCCATTTGAGAATAGCTACCACATCGATTATTTTTCTGGCTCCAATGGTTGGTCTATGGTGAACGGGGCAGGAGGAGGTCTTCATAAGAATAGTGACTTTTTTGCTTTTGATTGGTTGCGTCCTTCCGTAACTACCTGTGGGATCGATTTTAAAGCTCCTTTGAGTGGTACGGTCATCTGGACGGAAACCGATAATAGAGAAGGGTATGGTCATCAAATTATTATTCAATCTGATCAAGATTCCAATTATGCTTTTCGGATTGCCCACATGGAATCTATAGAAGTATCTTATGGTAAAAAAGTACAAGTAGGGGATGTGCTTGGAACGATCGGAGAT
>CAXIDD010000550.1:0-3919 GCA_964021975.1 uncultured Saprospirales bacterium
CCATACGCGACACAGGAAAGGGAGGGTTCTGGTTCAACTACGCCCTGCACGCCGCAGACGGTCAAGGGCGGCACCTGCCGCCCCATTCTGTGTTGCGAGAAACCTTGCCGGACTAAAGCCCGTTCACTGGCACCTTGATCATTGGAGCGATACAAGCCACCTTTACCATCTGGTGCTTCAACCAATGCATAAAGCAAGCTGGGGTTGGCTGGAGAAACGGCCAAGTCGATTTTACCGACAATATCGGTAGGAAGATCATTTTCCAATTTCTTCCAGGTGTCTCCACCGTCAATAGATTTGTAAATGCCATTTTCTTTCCCACCACTAATAATAGTCCATGGCTTACGTTCTGCGTGCCAGACTGTTGCATAGATGATATCTGGATTGCTGGGCATAAACTCTAGGTCAGAGGCTCCAGTTCTATCAGAAATATAGAGTACTTTTTCCCAGGTGTCTCCACCGTCTTTAGTACGGAAAACGCCCCTTTCTTCATTGGGCGCGAAAGCGTTACCAATAGCGGCGATAAAGGCAACGTTGTGGTTATTGGGGTGGATTTCAACCGCACCGATTTGGCCAGCATTTTCTAGCCCGATGTGTTTCCAGCTTTTACCAGCATCTACAGATTTATAAACACCTTTCCCAGTGATCACATTAGAGCGTAAACCATCTGATCCTGTACCAACGTAAACAATATTGGGGTCATTTTGAGCAACCCGGATGGCACCAATAGAAGGCGTACTAAAATAACCATCGGAGACATTAGCCCAGCTGGTACCATAATCTTCGGTCTTCCAGACGCCACCTCCAGTTGCGCCCATGTAAAAAACGGATGGTTGACTGGCTACACCTGTTACCGTTGTGACCCGACCTCCTCGAGTTGGACCGACGTTGCGGTACTTCAAGTTATCCAGTTCGACTTGTGCCTGGATGGAGAGTCCGGTTAGAAATAATAAGCTAAAAAGAATTACTGATCTCATCATTTTGTTATTGTAATTATCTTCCGAAAAGAATCTTCCCGAAGTAATTGTTGAGTGTTTGAATTTTCAATATAAGGAAAAGTAGAAATAATGCTAAGTTTGCAGGCACACGAGTAAAATATTGATGCCGTATGCAGCTCATTAGTAGATTAATTGCACAAAATGACTTAGATGAAAAGCAGTTGGACCTTTACCAACGCTATCAAACTAATACTCACTTTCAGGAAATTTTAGCAGATTACTTCTATTATGAAATTCCACACCTCTTAGATTATTACTTTTTGAAAGAACAAGAATGTGGAGATTTGACACCAATTTTTGAGGAAGTAATCGTCAAAAGAAAAGCAATTTCTGAGCAAGTAAAAAGCATTCAAAATGCTTTGCAAACAGAAAAAAAGCATTCAAAAGATTTCAAAAGTCCCTATACAAGCCTAAGTAGCCCAACTGATTTTTTGGTTATTCAAGATTTGTGTTACCGTTTAGCAAAGCGTGAACGAGATGCGGAACAAATACTAGTGTATTTTTTTGATTTTTTGCGACAAGCCAAAGAAACCATTCAAAACAATCAGCTCTCAGTAGATTACACCCTATCAGATGCTATAGAGGACTTACCCGCTGATTGGTACAGTGAGCCCTGGTATTACATTTATGTACAGTATTTTGGTTCAGATGAAGACGGTCAAGGACATTTTGATCAGTTGCTGGAGATGCTGGATTACCTGGATGCTTTGGGGATTAAAAATCTATATATATTACCACATTACGAATCCCCAAATGGAGATGCCGGGTACGATATTTCTGCTTATGAGCCCGCCGAAGCTTATGGGGGCGCTAAAGCCTTTAAGAACTTCATGAAAATAGCCCTTTTACGGGGCTTTCGAGTAGCGACTGACTTGGTTTTTAATCATTGTTCGGTAGAGCATGAGTGGTTTCAAAAAGCACTTGCTGGCGAGAGTCAATATTATGATTACTTTTTAAAATGTCCCGCTAATTGGTTAGACTTGAATGTTTCCAATCTGCTGAAAGACGAGGCAGGGGATCTGTTTTTATACCTTCCGGAAAAAGATGAGCAGGGAGCCAGCGTAAGCTCCAAAAGAATACTCATTTTTCCAGACGTAGATAAAACTTTGTGGTTAAGGCAAAAGGTTGACAAATTAGAAAAGGAGGTACCTTTCTACCGGGAATTCTATCCATTTCAAGTAGATATGGACATTCAACGGCCCGAAGTTATGCGAGAGCTATTTAGTTTTCTAGCAGAAGAATTAGGAATGGGAGTGTTTGGGAAACGGACAGATGCGATTGCGCATTGGGTTAAAAAGCCCGGTACAGATGCCAAAAACCTTCCAGAAACTTATGCTTTGCAGCAATTGATTAAGCAATTTTTAAAACATGTCAACCCGAGGGCTATTATTCTGCCCGAAGTTGTGACAACTTCTAAGGTATTAAAAGGCTACGCTGGTGAATCTACGATTATCAATGGCGAAACAACGACTACTGGTGGAGATGCCTTATTGGATTTTCAGCTTCAGGGGATGTTGCGGGAGATGATTTATTTCCAAAAGACCAGTCCTTTTTGGACACAGGTCTTTGATTTGGGTCCCGTGGGATTAAACACAGCGGTCCCGTTAATCCCCATAGAACATCACGATGAAACCTACATGGGATTCATCCAGGAATTGCAGCCCATGCGGAACTATTTGGCAGGGCAGTATATTTACCAGGACGAAAACCAAGTCTACCAAGAATCCTCCAGAGGAATTATTTATAAAAATGGAATGAGTGCAGGTGCCCGTTATGCGGATGCCCTAAATAGGGACCAACGTCGCATAGCAAATGCATTTTTCTGTTTGTATCTATTGCCAGGCACTCCCGTTATTTATTATGGTACAGAAATAGGTGCCGGAAATAACTGGGAACAAATGAAAAAACGACAACAAGATCAATTTGATACCTTATTGAAGTTACTAGGTCCCTCCATTGTTGGTCCTGGGAAGGCCATTACCTTTGAAAAGTGCCTAGACCCAAGAGAGTTACAAAGAGGAGCAATCTCTAAAAACACCTACTATGAGGCTTTGGAACAAGCCTATCCAGCTACAGAAATCATCAGCCATTTAAATGTTTTGCGTAAGCACCATAGCGCCTTGCGATCATATCTCCTTGCGCCGGTTGATACCTATGAGGCCTCTATTTTAGGAATGATTCGTTATCCAATCGGTGAAACAAGGGCTGGCAATCGACCATTTTTGGCCTTAAGTAATCTTTCAGAGCGTCCCTTAATTGCTAAACTACCATTTGGTCAATTACAAACTAAATTGGGTGTAGATCGCTTTGAATTAATCGAAAGGTTAAGACTGGAAGGAAACCATCCACAGCATGCTGAAGTAAGTACGACGGCTTATCAATTTGATCCGGGCACTCCTGCAACATTAGAATTTTCTTTGCGTCCCTATAGTGCGATCTTATTTGAGATTAGTGAATAAAAGTTACTATTTCTCTAATTTATAGCAAAATTGAGGCCTAGAGGCGTTAAAAAACGGATATTGTCCGTCCTACAACCTGCAAATCGTAGTAATTAATTGTAACTTGCGGTCTTAAAAAAGAAGAACCATGAAATTATTTAAGAATCTTTTAATTGTTTTATTAGCTGTTTTTGCGGTGGCATGTGCAAATGATGGACCCAAAAATCAAGATTTAGGACCAGCTCCTGCTCCTATTAATCCAAATAACATTACAGCTGCACCTCCAGCTGCGGGGACTGCTACGGCAGTAGGGTTATCTCATTATATTTGCCCAAATAATTGTGCAAATAGTGGTGGTGCAAATGCTGGCGCATGTCCGGTATGTGGTACGGCATACATACATAATGCTGCTTTCCATAACCAAGGAGCAGCGGCTACACCTACTTGTCCCAGCCAACTACCAGATCTACCGGCTCCAGAGGC
>CAXIDD010000551.1:0-3919 GCA_964021975.1 uncultured Saprospirales bacterium
TCATACACTTGAGTTACAATATAACCCCACAAATGAGCTGGGGGAACAAACGGCTATCCAAACAAAAGAAAATCGGTATAAATATTTGTTGTTGGACTCAAATGATATTGCCTCTGTAGAAACGAATAAAGACGAAACAACTGGAGGGCACCATATTTCCGTACGACTCAATCAAGATGCAGCAAAAAAATTCGGAGACCTAAGTACTGTAATAGCTCAGGAGAAAGGATATTTATCTATAATCCTTAATGATAGTCTGTTATCCTATGACAGGATAAACCACCCAATTTTGGGTGGCCACTTTCAAATACCTAATGAATATGAGCTATATGAAGCTAGAGAATTAAGACATAAAATAGATTTAAACAATTTAGTTTTTGATCTAAAAAAACTAAATGATACAATCATTAATAATTGAGCACTGAATTTATAGCTTATTGTTTCGCTACTAGGAAAATCAATTCGTAAATTGCCAATATGAAGCAATTTATTCTATACATTCTAGTCCTACTTACGGGGTTCAGTTCTTGCCAAAATGCTACACCAAAACCCAATGTCATTCTAATCATGACCGATGATCAAGGTTGGTTTGATGCAGGATTTAATGGTAATGCTACTATTCAAACGCCCTGGTTGGACACACTCGCAAGTCAAGGCATAGTTTTCAATCGATTTTATTCTGCTTCCGCGGTGTGTTCTCCGACTCGTGCTAGTGTAATTACGGGAAGGAATCCTCTAAGAATGAATATTCCAAATGCCAATACAGGGCATATGCTAGAACAAGAAATTACTCTTCCCGAAATTCTACAAGAAGCAGGTTACGCAACCGGACATTTTGGTAAATGGCATTTAGGGACTTTGACGCGGACTCAAATGGATGCCAATCGAGGTGGCCGAGATAAATTCTTGGAACATTACTCTGTGCCAACGGAACATGGCTATGACGAATACTTCTGCACCGAATCTAAGGTGCCAACTTATGATCCCATGCTAAAGCCCAAACAATTCAAAACAGGTGAAAGTCTCCGATATGGTTGGCGAGCAGTCGAAAAAGGAGATACTACCCTACCCTTTGGTACGGCTTATTGGACCGGAGACAACCAGCAGGTATTAGATAACCTGGAAGGAGATAATTCGCGCATCATTATGGATCGGGCGATTCCTTTCATTGAAAAAGCCCAGCAGAACGAGCAGCCTTTTTTCTCTTCCATTTGGCTGCATACTCCTCATTTACCGGTGGTTAGTGATAGTTTGCATCGGGGTAACTTTAGCGACTTAAGTATAGAAAAACAGTTATACTATGGAACCATCGCTGCCATGGATGAGCAAATAGGCCGGTTGTGGAAACATCTACAAGCCAATGATCTAGCAGATAACACGATCATTTTCTTTTGCAGCGATAATGGACCAGAACGGGGCACTCCAGGAGATGCAGGCATCTTCAAGGCCCGTAAAAGAAGTCTTTATGAAGGCGGCGTTAGAGTACCGGCCTTTGTGGTTTGGCCCAACAGGCTGGAGGCTGGTAAACGGATCGACTTCCCGGCTGTTACTTCAGATTATTTACCCACCGTATTGGATTGGCTGAACCTTTCTACTCCCAACCAAAGACCATTAGATGGTGTTAATTTGGCCAAAGCCCTTGATGGTAAACAAGGACAACGCGTAAAACCCATCGGATTTATCTACCAAAATCAAATCACCTGGGTCACCCAGCAATACAAGTTAAAAGCAGATAAAAAATTGGAGAACTTTGAGCTGTATGATCTGCTCCAAGATCCTTCCGAAGCAATGAATGTGATAGCGGATTATCCAGAGGTCACCGAACAACTAAAAGCTGGTTTATTGCAATGGCTGGAATCCGTCGATCAAAGTAGCCAAGGTTTGGATTACTAAAACCCTATTTATGATTTTTAGAACAGCCCTACTCAATGATCTTCCTGAAATCATAGAAATGCTTTCAGATGATGCCCTAGGAAAGACTCGAGAGAATTTCCAAATCCCACTTCCGAAATCTTACTTAGATGCTTTCCACAACATAAATGAAGATCCAAATCAAGAGCTGATTGTCATTGAAAATGAAAGCGCTGAAATAATCGGGACACTACAATTAACCTTTATCCCCTACTTGACTTATCAAGGAGGTACCAGAGCACAGATTGAAGCCGTACGCATCCGAAAAGATCAAAGAGGCTTAGGCTTAGGCCAAAAAATGTTTGAATGGGCTATTGCAAGGGCACGAGAAAGAAAAGCCCACTTACTCCAATTAACAACCGATAAAAAAAGGCCTGATGCCATTCAATTTTATGAAAAGCTAGGGTTTAAAGCTTCTCATGAGGGCATGAAAATTCATTTTAACACTAAAAATTGACTAAAGCCTTAGCAGAAAGTTTTTTGAGTTTTGAAGAATAATTGAAGAGAAATTATTAACTGAGTAAAATATTATTTCAACCTAAGCCATTATGAAAGCAGTGATTGTTACCAATTATGGCGCTCCCGAAGTGCTTCAATTAACAAACCTAAAAAAGCCAATTCCCAAAGCAAATGAAGTTCTCATCAAAATCAAGGCTACCACAGCACATATTGGAGACACTAAGATCAGGAGCGCCCGTCCATTTTTAGTTCGGCTGGTTTTTGGTTTATTCAGGCCTAAAAAGAATTTAGTTTTGGGACTAGAAGTTGCTGGAATAACTGAGGCTGTTGGCAAGAAGGTAACTGCGTTTCAAGTAGGAGATCAAGTATTTGCTTTGACCGGTTTTGGTTTAGGAGGATATGCCGAATATATTTGCCTTCCGGAGCAACTTCAGCGGAAACCTTTCCAAAAGAAAGGCCTGGTAGCTTTAAAGCCCCAGAACCTAAATTTTGAATCAGCAGCGGCTGTGCCTGCCGGCGGTTTAACTGCTTTAAAAAACCTACATAAAGCCAAGCCACAAAAAGGCCAGCATATTTTGATCAATGGCGCCTCAGGTAGTTTAGGTACCTATGCCATTCAACTCTCCAAATATTTTGGTTTAACAGTAACGGCCGTTTGCAGCGCTAAAAATTTTGAGCTGGTCCAATCGCTTGGTGCAGATCAGGTCATTGATTACACCCAAGAAGATTTCACTAAGCAAGGAAAACAATATGATATTGTCTACGATGCTGTCATGAAATCAAAGCGAATCAAGTGTCTAAAAATTCTTAGGCAAGGAGCTGTATTCCTAAACAACTCCAATACACCTAAGGTACAATCAGAGGACCTAATTTTCTTGAAACAACTAATTGAACAGAATATACTCAAACCCGTTATTGATCGCAGCTATCCACTAGAACAAGCGGTAGCTGCGCACCATTATGTTGATCTAGGGCATAAAAAAGGCAACGTTATCCTGATCGTAGATTAACAATTACCTACTCCTTGGTTAATACCGAAGGTAGTATGTAATCTTGCATAATTTTGTCCGCATTAATATGTGCTGTGGGCTGACCATATGCGGAAGCGGTGATAACCACCACAAAGGGAATGTCTTTAAAAACAAATATTTTGTTACCCCCATTACCCGTACAAAAAGAAACTTCATAATCCTTCCCATCTACGGTATAAACCTTATTCCAGAAGAGATAACCGTAGTATCCTTTTTCAATTCCAGCATAGGCTTGAGATACCTGCTTCGATAAACTTTTCTCTACCCATTCCTCGGTTAATATTTGTTGGCCATCCCATTTTCCTTTGTTTTTATACAGCTGTCCGTACTTCGCAAAATCTAGGGCTCTTAGTTGTAGTCCACCTGCTGTATTGCCAACCTTTTGGGGTGTATATTGCCACTGATACTTAGTAATATTAAGTGGCTCAAACACTTTTTTGTCTGCATATTCAACTAGTCCACCCGGAACAGATTGATGAAGAATACACAAGCTGGTGGGCTCGAAGCCCACCGGGCGA
>CAXIDD010000552.1:0-3917 GCA_964021975.1 uncultured Saprospirales bacterium
TAGGCGTTTGTGTCAACAAAGACAATTCTTCTTTAAAATCAGCAAATTCAATTGCTTTTTGCTCATTGATGGATCCACTATAGTAGAAGGTGACGTTTTTTATTTTCTGACGCTTGAAATTGGCTGTCCGTTCTCTAAATGGACAGTAGAATCGATAATGATCTTGATACGGAACAGCCTGTAGTTCTGTAATTTGATAGATAAAAGGTACGCCATCTCTTTGGCCGGTAAAAGCGACTGTCAATTGATAGGTTTCATGATCTGCCGTAAAAGACTTCAGGATGATTGGCTCATTAAAATCAGGATGATTATCTTTTCCTATCCCGGCTAGTTTATTAAAAAAGAACTCAAACTCTTTTTGATGTTCTGGATCTACATATTCACTGGAATAATCGCCATTTTGTGCCTGTGCTAGAAACCCTTGAAGAGAGGACTCAATTTTAGCCGAAGTGAGGCTATCTTTTTCAGCTAATTCTAAATTAAAATTACGCTGAATATTGACTTGACTATAAACAAAGCTAGCGCAAAAAAGCGTTAAAAAAAGGGTGATTTTACATTTCATAAAAAGCTATTTTTAATGTTTTAATTCCACTAAAAATAGCTTCCTGAACTTAAGTATAGCTATACCTGAGACCTATTAACAGATGTTTTGATGGTCATTAACAGGCACTTTGGTAATTATTAACAAATAGGCGTTCTCTAAAATAAAACACCTTCCATCATCAAACTCGCTCCAGCTTGATTGGATAGGTCTTATTGGCATTCCACTGACAGACATATAGATTTTCATCTTGATCAATACAAACATCGTGGCAATGATTGAAGATGGCCTGGTCTTGTATCATTTTTTGCAACTGACCTCTTTTATACTTTGGTTTTGTTCCTCCAGGATTGGAGACTACTTTGTTGTTCTTATTTAAAATGGTTACAAAACCAGAACGTGGGTTGGTACGCGTAGGATGGGTTTTCATAATACCCTCTTCAAATGCTACGGCCGAAGACCAACAAACACCACTGTATAGCTGCTCCTTATGAATAACGGGCCGACACACAAAAGCACCGGGCAGAGCAATCGTCTCCATATATTTGCCATCAAGCGTAAAGCGTTTAAAACAATTACCAGCTCGAGAAGTAATCAATAAGCTAGGCGTTCCATTCCCTCTATCGTCAATACAAATACCATGAGCGGTTTGAAACTGGTCATCTGCAACACCACGACCAGCTCCTATCTTTCTAATAAACTCTCCATCTTTTGTAAACTGAAGAATGTACTGAGATCCATAACCATCGGCAACGTAAATATCCCCATTTGGCCCAACGGCTGTTTCAGTAGGACTGAAAGCAGTATCTTTCTCGTAAGCCCCATATTCTGATGGATGTCCGATCATCATGAGTTCTCGGCCATCTAGAGTAGTTTTTATTACCGTACCATTGGTGTCGCAAATGTAAAGGAAGTCCGCTTCACCATTATTCCAGAGGGAAAGACCGTGTCCACCTTTGTACCGGATACCCCAAGAATCTAATAACTTCCCAGATTGATCATAGATCAGTATATTATTCTTGGTATTATCACCAATCATAATCATACGCCCCTTTGAATCCATGACCATCTCATGGCAATTATTGACTGGCGTTTTATTGGGGTCTAAGTTCCCCCATTCTTTGTGCACCCGGTATTTAAAATCTCCGTGGCCAATCACTTCTTCTGACAATATGGGCTTAGCACCATTGATATTAAAATGCGGCACCAAGAAAGCACCCATAGCTACTTTGGCACTTGTATTTATGAATGCTCTGCGGTTGTTTTTTGATGTAGTCATATTCTAAGATAAGATTTTTTAAAATAAGTCAAGAATTGGTTCTCCTTTGCCATCAGGTGTAGTGTAGAATGGTCTACCTTCGATGGTATAGTGTGTTTGTGTCGGAATTCCTAGAGCATGATAGACGGTTTGATGCACTTGATCAATAACCACAGGGTTTTCTATTGAGGAGCAAGGTCTTTCATCTGCTGTCTTCCCATAGATTGCCCCTTTCTTAATACCTCCGCCCCACATCAAGATAGAACTACCGTCTGTAAAATGACGATGCATTCCGTAGAATTTTTCGTTTTCGATGATATCGGGTTGATTGACTTGGTCTCTTACCTTTTCTCCAGGACGACCTTCTAGAATAGCATCACGACTAAACTCACTGGCCAAAATGATTAGAATCCTATCTAAGTGGCCACTCTCGTCTAAATCTTTGATCAATTGTGCAATTGGCCTATCGATCAGTGCTTTCATTTTTTCAGCTCGGGTATGTCCATTTTCGTGAGTATCCCAGCCTAAAAACGGCTCATATTCTGTAGAAACGCTGATAAAACGCCCCCCATTCATAGCCAGTCTTTTGGCTAAAAGACAGCCTAATCCGAAACGGCCAGTATTGTAAGTATCATAGACTTCTTTAGGTTCTTGTGAAAGGTCAAAAACTTTAGCTTCAGGGGAGTTCAACAAGCGATAGGATTGTTCCATCGAGCGCATCAAAGATTCCCGTTGATAGTCACTGCCATTTTCTAAGACTGGACTTTTATTGACCAACTCTTTATACAATTTATACCGAGCTTCAAATCGTTTAAGGGACATTCCATGTGGAGGTCGCACACTTTCAAGCCCGCCCGAAGGATCCGGTATTAAAAAAGGGCCGAATTCAGATCCTAAAAAACCAGCCGAATGAAAGGCCTTTAATTCCTCGGCCTCTCCTACCGTGAAGCGTTGTCCCATCGCAATAAAGGGTGGTATGACTGGATTTGAAGGACCTAGTTCTTTAGCTATCCAGGCACCAAGATGAGGAGCTTGTACCGACTGAGGTGGTTCGTAGCAAGTGTGCCAATGATACTGGTGCCTTGTGTGTAGGATATGACCAAGGTCGGCAGATTGATACGAACGAATTATGGCCCCTTTGTCCATTACACCGGCTATGGATTCGAGGCCTTTAGAAAACTCGAGGCCATCTACGACCGTCGGTATTTTAGGAAAAGTACTCAGCATCCTCTTGCTTTCCATACCTTTTTCATAGGGCGCATAAGCTTTGGGGTCAAAGGTTTCGGTATGGGCCATACCACCAGCCATCCACAACAGAATAACAGTATCAGCGGAGGCTGGAATTTTCGGTATAGAAGTGGAGCAAGAGCTTAAAAAGCTCATCATGGGAATGGTCGTAGTAGAAGCAGCTAAGCTTGCTGCGGCCATTTTTTTGATAAAGTCTCTTCGTGTATTTTGATGATCCATACTTTCCTGTTTTTTCTCAAAAAATGTAGAGGCGAATTCATGTGGGGAAGCTCTACTTGTAGCTATAAGTTTGTCGGTAGAGGTATCCATTGTTAAAAAACAAGCTATTTCTTCACTAGACGAACTTAGCTAATAAATTGAAACTCTGGCAAGATGAGCACCGACCAAAAAAGGTCTTGTAAATCTTCCTTTTGAGGTTCATCACCAAGGAGGTCTAACATAATATCCATTTCACCCGAACTCGGACTTCGCCCTAATAATTGTTGATAGAGTTCACTGGCTATGGTTTCACTATCCTTTTTATATTTTTCTAACCAGACCTCAGCTCCTGCTTGCAAAACACCATTGAAAAATTCACCGTTAGTCAGTTCTAGAGCTTGTAACAAAGTCGCTTGTTCATCTCTGGAAGTCGTTACATTTTCTCTGGAAGGTCTTCCTAGTGCCTTCATAAAAGGGTGTTGTTTTACCAAGCTTGCTCTGGCGAAGGCACCGCTTTGGGCCTCAAAAGAAAAGTCAATTAGATCGCCCCAATTGGCGGTACCGTAATTTCGTACTTCATTCCAAGCATCGTCTTTATAATCGATAGATGTCCAAGTATTTTCTGGCAATTCATCTGTACTCATCCATGTTTTATTAGAAGTTATAAGAATG
>CAXIDD010000553.1:0-3913 GCA_964021975.1 uncultured Saprospirales bacterium
AAACACGTAGAAGTCACCTGTCCGATTATTTTCACCACGGCCTTTGATCAGTATACTTTAAAAGCCTTCAAAGTTAATAGTATTGATTACTTACTCAAGCCGATTGATCCAGACGCAATTAAGGAAGCTTTACAGAAATATCAACAGTTTTACTTACCACAAGATACCATTAATTACACCAAGCTTCTACGGACGATTCAACAACAAACGCCCACTTACAAACAGCGTTTTTTAATTAAATCGGGGCAGGAATTACGGTTCGTAAACACTTCAGAAATCCAGTATTTTTATTCCGAAGAGGGCATGGTTTTTGCACAGCTTGCTACTAAATTTAAGTACAATATCGATTTCACTTTAGATCAATTAGAAGAATTGTTAGCTCCTAACACTTTTTTCCGGATTAATCGAAAATTAATCATCAATCTAAGCGCCATTCAAAAGATTCATACCTATTTTAATGGTCGGCTAAAACTAGACCTTCAACCTACACCCAGTTTTGATATTATCGTGAGCCGTGACCGAGTACAAGGCTTTAAACAATGGCTGGATTCTTAAATAATTAAGAACTTACCTAAAAAATAATCGTGGTTTAATAAAATATCTCCTATTTTTGTAAAAATATACACCAGTTAGTAATTTCAAAAAACCGAACATGAACGAAAAGAAAACCAACTCAGAAACCATTCCAGTAGATATTACCTGGGCTTTACTCCTTTTTCTTGCCTGTATTATGTATGCAGTTTTATTCCATGATAATAATAGTATAGAACCTTTATTAAGTAGTGGTTTAAAATAGAAAAAGACGCAGCATTTGAGCGGCGCCTTTTCTAAACAACAGTGGATGATTTTATATTAGAGTAATATCTAAGTTATTTTTTCACAGCTAGTTTTTCGCTGTATACTTTCCCGTCTTGCTCAATATTTATTATTAGAAAACTAGCATTGATCCCTTTTAGATCAATTTCATTCTGGTAAAGACCATTAAAGTCTCGGATAAACTCTTTATAAAGCTGTTTTCCATCTAGGCCTAATACCCGAATAGTAGTAGGTGCACTTTCTCCTTTGAAGGATAAATTAACTACCTCAGAAGCTGGATTTGGAGAAATTTGAAAATCTTGTAGTTGCAGACTACGTTCTAAAACTTGAGGCGTCAACTCTACAAGCTGAGGTTCTGTAGCCTTAGTCGTCTTGGACATTTCTTCTTCAATGATTTCTTTAACTTCTACTCGTTTTACAATAATCATTTTATGAACCTTCTTATCTGTTCCTTCTTCCTCAACAATTAGCTCAACGACGTTTTCTTTGGATCCATCCTCTATTTTGTGGATTTGAATATCTACGTCATCCTCTTTTAATTCAAATTCATTTTCTCCATCGATTTGGATGACTTTAATTTTTTGAGCTCCATCGAAGCTTTTATCACCTTTGGCTTGTTCGACAATTATCTTTAGTTCTTTTTCTAGGTTACTCCTTTCGTTCCATTTACTACTATCAAAGCGGATGACCTTAACATTCTGAATTTCTTCAATATTATTGCCCTCTTTTGATTGCTCAACGATCACTTCAATTTCCTTTTCAAGCTTACCATTTACATCTTTATCACTAATGAACATGATTTTATGTGGCCCTCCATCTACATGGACACTATCATCACTGAAAAACTTGAAGTCTCCTTTCCCAGTTTGAATGGAGAATGCACCTCCTTTTTCCATTTCTTTTTTGATTTCTTCGGGGATTGGTCCAGTTCCTTCCCAGTTGGTTACATCAATGGTACCATCTGCTAAAGTTTTCTTGATGGTAATTTTTTTGAGCCCGTTTTTTTCGGAAATCGAAACATTAATGTTTTTGGCGTTTTGGGCAAAACTAGAAGCTGGTGTGCAAGCAATTAAAAGTGCTGCGAATAAGGTATAGATTAATTGTTTCATAATGTTTAGTTGTTAGATTTTTTTAAAGTTACTTTATAGCCACCTCGACTTTCGAAACCTTCTTCATAGATCTTACGATACTTTTCAAAAACCGATTGCGCTTGCTTTTGACCGTTTATCTTCAGGCTTTTATCAGAGATTACAATCTTATAGTTTTCCGTAGACTCTAATAACCCGTCTTTGACCATTTCATTGAGCATTTTTTTCTGGCTCTCTTGCTGTTTCCTAGCCATCTCACTCACCTTTTGGCTTTCTTCTTTTATCAATTTGAGCTCTGTTTCCATTTTAACTTTGCTTTCCTCCATAACCTGTTGCTGCGATTGGAGCCGCTCTTGCAATGCCTCATGAAGGACAATTTCTTCTTCTTGCATCTTTTTCTGAGCAGTTTCTAATTCAGCCTGTAATGCCTTCATTTGTGATTCATTTCGAGCGCCTTCTTGCTCAGACATTCTAGCTAGTTCGGCTTGTATCTTTTCTAGTTCAGCTTGACGCACCGTAGCCTTTTCTACCCAAACGGTTGCTAACTTTGCCCGTGCGGAATCAAGTACAGCGATATGTTTACCACTGGTTCCATCGTACTTCAACATCAATTCTAAGCCATCCACATGAACCTTTTGTTGACCAGGAACCATTTCGACTATTTCTACTTCATCTGCGAAAATCATAGATTCTCCATTTTCCATCCGTTCACCATTTAGAAAGATGACTTTGCCTTCCCCTTTAAGTTCAGACACCTTGATTTCCATCGGTTCCCCCCCTGGTTCCTCTTCAATAAAAACAAATGTATTGCCATCCTCTCCTTCAGTGGTTTTTACCTTGATAGACTTTTTGATCTCGATGACTGAAGGTGGTGCAGGAGCCATGCCGGGTGCAGGTGGCGCAGGAGGTGCGGGAGCCATACCGGGCGCAGGTGGCGCAGGTGGCGCGGGAGCCATGCCAGGAGCAGGAGGTGCAGGTGGTAACGGAGGTGCGGGCATAGCCATAACTTCTTCTAGAATAGGCAAATAAGCATCATACATGCTTTTGTCTTGTACCTCTCCATTAATTTTTAAAGATTTGATTTGTCCTTTTTCCATTTTTGCCTCAATTTTTTCTCCATTCCGAGTTAATTTCAGGTTTACTTTACCTTGAGGGATTGTATCTATTTGAACCTGATGAATGGATATGGCACTTACTAAAGGTTCTGTTGTCTCAGCGACCTCTACTTTAAGTATGGCTTCCGTTTTATCTAGTGCCGGATCATATGATTCTTGTCCACGCTGCATCGACACAACTAATAAACACAGCAAAATTAAGGCTGTGATTGAAAATTTTTCCATAATTCGATTACTGTTAATTGGGTGATTTAATATTCTTTTTACTCGATTGAGTAAGTGATTTTTTTTATTAGAAAAAGCCATAGCAAACGTTGGTGAACCTTTTGAATATTCTTGTAAAGACAATAAGGCTTTAGCATATTCCAAATCATCACCACAGGCAGCCACGGCAATATCATCGCAGCAATTCTCTCTTTCCATTCTTACTTGGGCAGATAACCACCATACCGCAGGATGGTAATAAAATAGTACTTCAACTACCGACTGAAAGAGGTTTACTAAAAAGTCATTTCTTTTAATGTGAGCCAACTCATGCGCTAAAACAGCTTCGATTTGAGCTGGAGAAAGCGCTAATAAAGCGCCGGCCGGCAGCAAAATGATGGGTTTTAAATGACCTATCGTCATGGGCACTCTAATTTTAGTAGACTCTACTAGGTCTACTACTTTCTTGAGTTGTATTTTCTCTTGTATTTGGTTGATCAGCAACTTAAATTTTGCATCAACTGGTTTATTGTATTGATGTTTTAATTGCTGAACATAGGCCAAACCACCCAAAAAACGTAGGGCAAAAATACTCATGCCAATCAACCAACAGCTTACAATCATAGGCAGATGCATCTCAAAATATTGAAGGAAAGGTAGCCAGGTGCTTGTGCCTTCTTGTACCGCAGG
>CAXIDD010000554.1:0-3896 GCA_964021975.1 uncultured Saprospirales bacterium
GTGAGTTATCAGTTGTACATCTTATTGAGTGGTGCCAGTGTCATTAAGATGGCAGCTCGACACCTAAAAGTGAGTTTCAAAATCCTGGTTCGCCTCGCCAAGGTGTCCTTAAACGGAGCCTGGCAGTTTCTTATCTCTTCTATCAGCTGGATATTTATGATGCGGATTATTGCAGATTTTGGAAGTGAATCCGTAGCTGGTTACACCATTGCCATTCGGCTCATTATCTTCACCATCCTTCCATCCTGGGGTTTGTCGAATGCCGCGGCCACTTTGGTTGGACAAAACCTAGGTGCCAAAGAGCCAGAGCGCGCTGAAAAATCCGTGTGGCAAGCGGGCTTTTACAACACCATTTTCTTGCTGGTCGTATCGGTAATCTTTATCGCTTTTGCCCGACCGCTGATCAGTTTATTCTCAGATATTCCTACGGTAATAGAAGCTGGGGTTACGGCCTTGAGAATCATCTGTGTGGGCTATGTATTTTTCTCCTACGGCATGGTGGTTAGTCAATCCTTTAACGGTGCCGGTGATACCTTTACCCCAATGGTGGTAAACATCATCTGTTTTTGGTTCATCCAAATTCCACTGGGTTTTTTCTTGGCGAAAAACCTGGGCTGGGGTCTTCCTGGTGTTTGTTGGGCCATCGTGATTAGCGAAACCTTCTTGGCGGCTATTGTGATTGTTTTATTTCGGAGGGGGAAATGGAAATCAGTGGCTATTTGATTGGGATTCTGTAGGGGCGCATGCAATGCGCCCCTACAGAATCCTAATCGAATAGGGTGTTGACTACTTTAGTGCGGTATTCGAAGATTTTTTCTACCTGTCGATCTACCAGAATGGCATCTGCGATATCACCGATAATTGGAAGCGGCACTTTATAGTGTAAAACATCCCGCATTTCGGTGCCACCTTCTACGGCCTTAAAATGGTGCTGATGGTGCCAAAAAGCGTAGGGACCAAAACGTTGTTCGTCAATAAAATATTCTTTATCCTTGATTTGGGTAATTTCGGTCACCCAGTTCATTGGGATGTTAAGGATTGGCGCGATGGTGTATTGAATGATCATACCTCTATACATCTCCACTCCTTTTATGGGTGTCTGAATAGATTTGAAGACACCTTCGGGGGTAATCTTCATCAGGTTTTCAGGTCTGGAAAAAAAATCCCAAACGACCTCTAATGGTTGGGGTACAAACAAAGTCCATTCTTTTCTTTTGACACGCATACTGAATTGTTTCCTGGGTAACTCTTTAGGGGATGGTTTTGTTTTTGGGAATGGCGGTTATTTATTGGGTGGGCTTGGTCCTTATTCTTCCTGATATCTTCTTTTGGTGCTTTTCATCCCCAATCCTTTGGATTTGCCCCTTCGAAGGGGCACCATAAGGTCTCGCGCTTTCAGCTCTCGACTTTCAGGAATAGAACCAATCAACCCTGCCTCCCGAGGGACACTTTCTTGTGCTGCTGCGCAGCCCCCTTTTTTTGTGGGGCTTGCTTGCTTTTGAATGGACATGACTTAGGCGAACTTGGATGCCTTAGGTGCCGGCCTGCTGGCTGGGTGCAAGAACCGATTAAAAGAAAATCACTAAATTACGAGCATAAATAGATCAAGCAAGACCAATATGGAAAACAAACCGAATGGCTATGTCAAAACTCAGATTCAGGCCAATATTGCACGAGTTACTTTTGCGCATCCATCCCATAATGCTTTGCCAACGCCATTACTAGAAAAGCTGGTCGCAACTTTTCAGAAACTGGATAAGAATGAAGCGGTGCGGGTCATTGTGCTGCAAAGTGGTGGTGATCGGACCTTTTGTGCGGGGGCAAGTTTTGATGAATTATTGGCAATTAAAAATGGAGAAAAAGGGCAGCAATTTTTCTTGGGTTTTGCCAATGTGATTAACGCCATGCGTACTTGTAGCAAACTAATTATTGGAAAAGTACAGGGAAAAGCAGTTGGTGGAGGGGTCGGTCTGGCCGCTGCTACTGACTATTGTTTAGCTACAAAATATGCAGCCATTCGCCTAAGCGAACTAGCCATCGGGATTGGACCTTTTGTCATTGAACCAGCCGTTAGTCGGAAAATTGGTCAAAGTGCGACCGCTGAACTGAGTATTGGAACCTCCTGGAAAGATGCCCAATGGGCTTTGCAGAAAGGACTCTACGCAGCCGTTTTTGAAGATGGAACTCAACTGGAAAATGCGGTTCAGGATTTAGCCGAAAGGCTGAGTAAATCCAATCCAGAGGCTGCCACTGCCTTAAAGAAAATATTCTGGCAAGGGACGGATCACTGGGACGAACTCCTACCACAACGGGCCGCCATTAGCGGACAATTGGTGCTTAGTGATTTTACTAAGAAAGCATTGGAGTCGTTTAAGAATAAATAACATTAATTGTAATAGACTTTATTTAATCTATTAACTTTAGATCTCTATACAAAGATTGCATATCCAAATGAACACCAATACTTTGTAACTCAATGGATGCATTTAATCCACTAATTCGAGATATCTCCCAGACATTATCTGCTTTTTTATAAAAGGTTTCTACTACAGCCTTATCTTGATTAATCAGTATATATTCTTTTAGAGATTTTAACTGCCGATATTTATAAAATTTATCTCCTCTGTCATAACTTTCTGTTGATTTCGACAATACTTCTACTACCAATATCGGATTTACCACCGCATCTTTATCTTCCTGAGATGTCTCTATTTCTCCACATATGACCATCGCATCTGGATATACAATTGATTCTGCTTTGTCAATATAAATCCTAATTTCGCTTCCTAGGGCTCTACAGTTTTTAGGACTTTTCTCTAGGCCGTTTCTTAATTCATTATAGGCATTTCCACAGAGTACACCATGATTGATCGTCCCTCCGGACATCATAAGGATTTCACCTCTTTCGTATTCATGCTTCGCCTCCGTCGTATATTCATATTGAATATAACGCTCAATACTCCAATAATCAACATCCTTTAAACCCATCTTATTATTTTTTATCTCTTCGATAAGTTAATCTTTATTTCCCTTATTTCAAATTGCTTCTTAACCAAATCTAGTCATTCTTGCCCCTCACAAGTATCCTTTACATATGACTCATTCTGGGTCAAGGCCCTATAATCATTGACTTGGCTACAGATATTTCAACCTTTCAGGTTGATTTTTTAAACTGCTTTTACCAAAATAATGCTAAAAAAATCGAATCGAAAATAGGTTCTGAATGATTTTATTTGGTTGATTACAATACTAAAGGCAGGCAGGCCTAAAGACACACTTCTCTTTATTCAACCATATGAATTCACTTAGCATCATAAATTACTTATAAAAGCCCTACCAACCTAATGGAGAGCAACCGTATTACGTCGCTACTGGACGGCTACTTTTGGGGAACGGGCAGCTACTTTGCCATCTACCCACAATTCTACGTAGGCATAAATCCCCGTGAGGCTGCGATTAGACAAATTTAAAGCGGAATAAGGCATCCACATCGCCACTTGCTCCAGGCGGTAGGGCTCCGGCGGTATGAGGAATAATTGACTGCTGGTAATGGCATCCCCTCCTTGATTTTGATAGGCAAACTGTGCTGGGTTTCCCCGTAAGGGTGTTCCATTCTGGGTTTCAAATTTGGTAAACAGTTGGAATTGCTTTCCACTATTGGCAGCTAACTCTCCAGGTACTCGGATATCAAAACCACGGCTATTATTAGGCCCACCGATTCCCGAACGCAAAATTGGAATGCCTAAGGTGAGGGTGTTTCTATTGACGTATTCTAAGGGCTGTGGTTGTTCATAAACATAGACCAACTCATACTGAAAACTGGCATCAGGGTCTGATAAATTACTATTGCCAACGATGGTAATCTTAAACCAGGTATATTTCCCGTAAGAATTGGG
>CAXIDD010000555.1:0-3890 GCA_964021975.1 uncultured Saprospirales bacterium
TATCATCAACAGAAGAGATGCAAGCTAAATAATCTTGCATGTATCGCTGGTATTTCCAACGCATTTTTTCTTCATCGCTCATGTTCGGCCAGTTCTCTTCAAAGTCCTTATTGATGGCATCCAAGGTTGGATTATAGGCGGCTTTTTGCTCATCATTTGATCGATTGAAATCACCATAGAAAGTTCCTTTAAACTCAGGGACAATGGGACTAGCTTTATCTCCCATTTTCGCTACTAATTCGGGACGGATTTTACTGTCGTGGCTGTACATCATGTGTGTGAGGATATTCATTTCTGCAGTTTTGGCAGCAGTTCCTCGATTGGAATAATCGTCGAATAAGTTATCGGGCTCAGGGAAAGTTTTTTGGGAGAATTCTTTGAATTTATCAGGTCTAGGCCACCAAGGACGGTGTGGTGCTTTGTGTAAATAAGCCATCATAAAGGGCTTATTAGGATCTCGTTTTTCTTTCATCCATTTCAAGGTAAGATCTGTAATAACGTCCGTGGTATAGCCAGTAATTGTGGTATCACCAGTTGGGGTGATAAACCGTGGATTGATGTATCTTCCTTGCCCTGGTAAAATCATGAAATCATCAACGCCTTTCGGAGAATTCCCAAAGTGGAGCTTACCATACATAGCTGTTTGATATCCTGCTTTTTGAAAGAGTTGTGGGAAAGTGACATTTGTGGTGTCAAACGGAAAACGATTATCGATTTTACCATTAATGTGACTGTGTTTTCCCGTAAGGATCACTGCTCTGGAAGGCGCACAGATCGAATTGGTTACACAGGCATTACTAAACAAAATGCCTTCTTCCGCAATGCGGTCAATGTTGGGTGTATTGATCAAATGGTCACTGTAAGCACTAATTGCCTGATAGGCATGATCATCAGACATGATGAATAAGATATTCGGTGGCCCCTTGGCGGTTTCAGGTTCCTCAGTTGTTGAAGTACAGGCAGAAAAATAAAGGCATAAGAACAGGAAGAGGAATTTGTTTTGAATGGACATCATGCAAAGTTGGCGTTGGTTATTCAATTAGCTTCTTAAAATAAAAAATAAAATCCAAAGTATGGAGCTCGCCTAAAACTCCCGAATTTTAATACTCCGAAAATGTACCGTATCTCCATGGTCTTGCAATAAGATGTGTCCCGCAGGCCAACGACCAAAATTTTCCCATTTCTGATATTTACTATAATTCACTAAGGCGTCAAATATCTGAGAATGACGGTCATATTCGACGGTCTTTTCATTGTTTAACCAGTGTTCTACTTTTCCATTTTTAGAGATAATGCGCGCCTTATTCCATTTGCCGATACCTTTGAACATTCCGGCGTTAGCGTTGGCCTTGTTTGAAAGGTTTTTAGCTGGAATTAAGTCGTATAGTGAGGCTAACTTTCGATTGCCTTTGACGCCCTTTTTAGCATCTGGATGATTCTTATTGTCCAAAATTTGAAACTCACAACCAATGGCTGATCCTACACCTGTATTCAAAGTAGGATCAACGAAATATTTGATACCACTATTGGCCCCCTCGGTGATCATGAATTCTAATTCTAGTTCAAAATTGCCAAATTGATCTACCGTGACAATGTCTCCAGGGCCAGTAGATTCGGCACCATTTGTAGCTTCTATGGTGAGGATGCCATCTTTGATCGTCCACCCTTTTTCGGGGAAACCATCTAGTTTTGCACCGCGCCAGCCCTTAGAAGTTTTTCCATCCCAAAGCAAACGGTAACCTACTCGTTTCTCATTTTCGGTGAGTTGATTGAGTAGGTAACTTATTTCTTTGACCTCTGGGTCAGGTGCCCACCGTGCTTGTTCTAGATCAGTGGTTTTTATTTTGATATTTCGCCATTTAACTTGAGAGCCTTCGATTTCTTTTTTCCCAATGCTGTGTACCTGAAGTGCAATGAAGCCCTCCGCTGTCAGATCGTCTACCAGATAGGTACACATAATGCCATTGATCCAAACGCGGATTTCGTTGCCGATCGCTTCGATATGGTAGGTGTTCCAGCCCCCTGTCCGAAAAGCATCCTGTCCTTTAGGATTGATACCTAGTGGGTAAAGCCAAGCTCTACGTGCCTCATCGTAAAGTCCGCCTGAATAGGCGCGGCGACTAGGATCTATTTCAACTTGATAACCGTGTACGCGCCCATTTCTATAAGACGGTTTGCTCAAACTGCGGATTTGGATGCCTGAATTCAAACGGTTGTCCACCCAAACATCTACTTCCATAATGAAGTCTCCATATGTTTTTTCGGTAGCTAGAAATGTATTTGGGGTACCCATTTTTGAAGTACCCACAATCATATCACCTTCAATGGTATAATCAGCAGTACCATTGAGCTTTTCCCAGCCACTGAGGTCTTTTCCATTAAAAAGGTTTTGCCAGCCATCTTGAGCTTGCTGTTTTATAGAAAATAAACTGAGTGTAAACGTTAGAATTAGGAATCGGAGAATCATTTTTTTCATTTTGTTGATGGCTTCTTTGATGTAATGCGTGACTGTAAATACGCTCTAATATAGTGAGCGATTGGATAATTATGAATTTTATGACCTTACCTTTTACATTTACTTTTCACCTACTTGTCTATAGCTGCTTATCTCTTTTAAAATAAAAAAGGCCTTCCCATAATTCTGAGAAGGCCTAAGTAGGGATTCAGTTTACCGACTGCTATTAATTATTCGTTTTTATAAAGCGACTATTCCAGCGAAGCTGTTCGCCTCGGATTAATATATTATACATACCTGGAGCTAAATCGCTGATGTTGATTTCATTGTTAGGGTTACGCAGCGTTCGTACTTGGGCGCCTACACTATTGAAAATAACTATTGTTGATTGACTTAAATCTACATTTCTAGTCAAGAAATACAGGTTGTCTCGTACAGGATTCGGTGCAATTGTCAAACGCTGATCTGGGCGTAAGTTATTTGTACTTGAAACAATAGCATTGATATTCCACTCAATGTCGAGATCGGTACCTCCATCTGCAAAGGTAGAAGTGTTTGACTTAGTACCTGGTTGATGCTTAAGCGCTATTCTTAATGTCCCAGAAGACATGGCTGCACTAGTTGTCCAATTAGTGGAAAGCCCAACAGGAAGCCCATTTTCGTCCTGATCGTTGTAGCCTACTGGATCACTGGCATTGTCAATATTTCCATCTCCGGTAGGTTGACTGAAAATGTCACCGGTCCAAGCAAAGTAGAACTGATGTTCATCATCTTCTTCGCGGATTTCGGCCGTGATGTCTTCTTGCTCAATGGTGTTTTCTACCGTAATGCTTAACTCATACGCTGTATTTTCAGCTAGGTTAATGTCTTGTGCGACCAATCCGATTGGACCAGGGCCATCAGGATCCGAAGCGATTCCTACCACAGGGTCACCACCTCCAGTTGGAGTAAAGGTCAAAGTGACCTGGTTGATTTCTTCTTCTTCGTTTTCACATTCGGAAGCATTTGGGTTGTCTACGATAGTAATGTTCCAAGAAATATCTAGATCGGTTCCTCCAACATTTACATCAGCCATAGCAGATTTTTCTCCTGGCTGGTGCTTCAAGATCAACTGGAAGGTACCGCTGACGTCACCTTCGTTGGTACAAGTAGTTTTCCAATTGGTGCTTAATCCTACTGGGAGTTGATTGTCATCTTGATCATTGTAGTTGACTGGATCAGTTCCATTGTCGATATTGCCATCGCCATCCGGATCTTCGAATAATTCTTCGGAGAAACCAAAGAAGAACCGATGCTCATCATCTTCTTCGCGGATTTCGGCCGTGATGTCTTCTTGCTCGATGGTATTTTCTAAGGTGATGCTCAATTCATACTCAACACTTTCAGCTAGGTTAATGTCTTGTGCGACCAATCCGATTGGACCAGGGCCATCAGG
>CAXIDD010000556.1:0-3883 GCA_964021975.1 uncultured Saprospirales bacterium
AGCTCCTTGTTTAGGACTCCATACCTTCATCGTGAAATCAGTACTTTGAATAAGATCAATAGGCTCAGGAACTTGTAAGAAACCACCGGCCCATACTTCAGAGCCATTATTCTTAACCAATTGAGCCACTTTTCCACTGGTATTCTCCCCACTTTGATCAGGGTTATCCACAAGGCTTAAATCTGCTCCACCAAAACCTACAAAAGAGTAAGTTACCTCAGGATCTTCAAAATCAATTGGCAAGGTTAACTGAACAGTAGGCTTAACTACCTCTAGTGTGAAACTAGTGTCGATAGTAGTACTAGAAGCACTTTTAGCTATAACTCGAACGTCGTAAGAACCAGTTTCTGCATAAGTGTGCGTTACATCCGCCCCTTCCATAATAGTGGTTGCTTCTTCATTTTCAACATCTCCAAAGAAGAAGTCAAAATTAAGGGCATTATCAGCGGAAGGCACAAAAGTGATTACATTGGTATTCACTGGATCAACATTTACCTGCAATGCCAGATTCTCTGGTGGTGCAAACTGAACATTGATGGTTTGTGTAATTTCTTCCTGAGCACCGCCAGGGCCGAATGCCACAATACGAACGGCGTGTGAACCTTCAGCATAAACATTGTCTACACCTTCACCAGGATTAACGGTAACAGGTGTTGTAGTACTTCCATCGAAGTACACTTCAAAGTAAGCTGCACCAGTTGCGGCGGGGACCAAAGTCACCAAACCAGAATCATCCGTAGTAATTTTAGCCAATAAGCTAACATTACTTGGAGGTGCAATAGCTATATCATAAAACTCATCTTCCGTACAAGCCTGAATAAGCAGCAAGCCCAGGAAGAGAAAGGATAAATATTTTAATGTTTTCATTTTTCTAACTTTTGGATTTAATAACCTGGATTTTGGGCCCAGATATTACCGGCTAACTCTCTTTCAAGCAACGGTAATGGGAACAACTCATGCTTACCAGCTTCAAAACCTGGAATCACACCTGCCGCTCTACCTGTGCGAACTAAATCAAAGAAACGATGACCCTCACCGGCTAACTCTAAACGACGCTCTTGGAAGATGGCCTCCTTCAAATCAGCCCCACTTGCCGTTACAGCATCTAAACCAGCTCTAGCTCTGACTTGGTTTAAGTACGTACGCGCCTGATCATCATTACCTGTTTCTTGGTAAGCTTCCGCAGCCAACAATAAAACGTCGGCGAAACGAATCGCACGATAGTTAGTTGCGTTGGTTAAGTTAGGATCTTGGAAGCTTTCTCCTTGTCTAGGAATGTATTTGTGATTGTAAAAACCAGTGTGCTCGAAGCCTTCACTAAAAGCTACTTCCACTCCGTTTTCCGCCTGCTCAGCTTGAAAAGCCAAAATATCAAAGATCGTTGGATCTTTTCTCAAGTCATTATCTGCGTATTGACCTGCCAATTCTGCAGTTGGAAGGTTAAAACTAAATCCACTTGCGTAAGTTGGACCATTGTACCCTCGAATCCCGCTAAATCCTACTGCGACATTTCCTTCACTACATTGTAGACAACCAAAACCAGCGCCTTGGATATTAGAGTACTGAACTTCAAATACGGCCTCTACCCCATTCTCAGATTGTTGTAAAAACAGTGTAGAAAAATCATCTTGTAGCTGATATTGTCCACCATTAATTACCGCATCTAAAGGTGCTTTAGCCTCCTCGAATTTACCTTGGTAAATTCTTACTTTACCAAGTAAAGCTTGTGCTGCACCACTGGTAACACGTCCTAGCTCACTTTGGGTAGCAGGAAGTGCGTTCACAGCCCTATTTAAATCGGTTTCAATTTGCTGATAGACAGTTGCCGTTGGTACCCGATCATAAGACTGGACCTCGTTAAAGTTGACACGAGCGTCAATAGGCATTTGTACATCTCCGAACCACTTAACCAATTCAAAATAATAATAAGCACGTAAGAAAGCTGCTTGCCCAAGAATTGCCTCCTTTTCAGGGAAATCAATTTTATCTTGGAATTCAAATAAGTAATTCGCCCGGTTGATTCCAGCGTACATCCAGTTCCAAAGGTTTTGAAGCTGATCATTCGCTGAAGTGTGAGTCATATTGTCAATATTTTGCCAACCCGGTACATCGTTGGCATTTTCGCCACCACAAAGGGTGTTATCCGAGGCAATTTCACCTAAGATTACATTCAAGTAAGTAGATGCCAGCAGATCATAGACGCCAATTAAGGCTTGATCATAATCATCTGGCGTATTGAAAAAGTTTTCAGAGTTAATCTGATTAATCGGTTGTACATCCACAAAGTCTGAACAAGCTTGGAAAATGCTCAAACCGATTAGTAAAATTCCGATTTTATATATTCTTGTTCTCATAATTAAAAGAGTACTTTAATTCCACCAATATAGTTTCTAGCTTGTGGGTAAAACCCTACATCAATTCCAGAGGCCAACGGACTACCAGAAGAAATATTAGGATCAAATCCTTGGTAATTTGTGAAAGTCCAAAGGTTATTGACTGCTGCATAAACCCGGAAGCTTTTCATCCGCATACGTTCTACCAAACCTTTAGGTAAAGTATAGCCAATCTGGATATTCTTGATACGAAGATAAGAGGCATCCTCTACGTAGAAGTCAGAGAAAAGCGTGTTTTCTGTAGCTCCGGTAGTCAATCTTGGGAAGTCATCGCTAGTACCAGGACCGTGCCAACGATCTTTAGAATAAGCGGTAAGATTAGTTAATGGTAAATTCCGCTCGTAGTTACGTACGACGTCTCTGTTTAATTCTGCGTTCGCAAAAACACTAAAATCAAAGTTACCGTAGTTGACATTCACACCGAAACCAAAAATGAATTCCGGAATTGGATTACCAATAAATGTACGGTCATCTTGATCAATAGTACCGTCATTATTTAGATCTACAAATCTCAAATCACCAACTTCAGCATTGGGTTGAGCACCATGCTCTTCAATTTCCGCCTGCGTTTGGAAAACACCTGCAGTTTTGCGACCGTAGAAGTAACCAATTGGTTGACCTACTTCCCAACGAGTTGGAGGTAACTGGCCAATACCAAATCCACCTCCTTGAATAAAGGAGACACCATCATTTAAACCAAGTGTAGTATTACTTAGCTGCGTACCATTCGCGGTAATACTGAAGTCTAATTTTTCATTAACTGTTTCACTGTAAGTAAGTGCTAACTCAAATCCAGTATTCCGAATAGATCCAGCATTTGCGATGGGTAGTCCACCACCAGGTGCAGTATAACCCGTCAAACCACTAACTGGAACAGCTAATAATAGATCCTGACTTTCTTTAAGGAAATAATCAGCGGTTAAAGTAAGGTGGTCCTCAAAAAGGTTGGCATCAATACCAATGTTAAATTGAATATTGGTCTCCCAACTGATGTCAGGGTTGGCAATGGCACCTACTGCTTGTCCATTCACAAAACTATTGCCATTAAAAATATATTCTGCTTCACCGTTTAAGCCAGCGACGTAACGAAAATCTCCAATACGATCATTACCAGTTTGTCCGTAACTCAAGCGCATTTTAGCAAAACTGATCCAATCTACGTCTTTCAAGAAGGCTTCTTCAGACATGACCCAACCTAAAGATACAGAAGGGAAATAACCAAAACGGTTATTTGGGCCAAAACGAGTCGTTCCGTCTCTTCTTAGGATAAAGGAAGCTAAGTATTTGTATTTATAGCTATACTGCAGACGGCCAAACTGAGAGAACAGTCTAAATATTCCTTCTCCGGAACTAGCGCCGTTTTCGCGAATTTCTTGTGCTTGAAATAAAGCAGCGAAGTCAAAGCTATTGTTCGGAATTCCAAAACCAGAACCATAAATACCCTTGAAGCGCTCTTCATATAAAGAGGTACCTAGTGGTACATTTACTTT
>CAXIDD010000557.1:0-3882 GCA_964021975.1 uncultured Saprospirales bacterium
GTTAATTGGTTAACCGTTCGAGCATACATAGCATAAGGAACCGAAAAAAGCTGCGTATTTTCTGTAATTGAAACACCTTTTTGAGCTAGATTAGTGATATGCACTTTCAGCCAGACATCTGACGTTGACCATGGAATATCTTCAAAATAACCTTGTCTACTTGCCCCTTCACTAATGGTTAATTGAAACAAGCCTTCTGCATCGGTAACTAATTCGTGTCTTTCGGAGTAATAATTTAGGGTGCCTATTTTAGGATTGGTAAAGCTAATTTCAACCACAACTGGCACATTAGCCATTAGCTTACCGGAGGCATCTCTTGCTACGGCCTGATAGTTGATACCTGGCGTAGTAAATTGAGCAGTAGCTGAAAGTACTGTCAAAAGTGAGAAAATAATAGAAAGAAGTAAATATCTTTTCATGCCATTAAGTATTCTAATCGATTACTAATTATTGGTCGTTTTTTCTTTTAAATCCTGATCAATAGCTGCCCACTGACTAAAAAATTGAGGGTCTCGTCTAATTTGCTTCATTACGGGGAGCGGATCGTCAAGAAACTCCACTACTTGAGGATATTTTTTAAGATCAATCCCTTGATTTTGCATTTGTTTTTTCACCTCCCTGTAAACCGTTTCCAGAAAGACTTGATTATCGTCCAGAAGTGTATCAAATTCTTGATCCGTATATAATTTCTGCAAACTGGTGACCTTTGAATTAGACTTATCCGTCTGATTACTAGGGGTGTCCAAGTCGCCTGAAAGGGTTCCTTTCCCTTGTAAGTAATCTAAAATGCGCGTTACTTTCTGATCTAACAACTCTAATTCGGGGCCCAAATCATTAGAATTCAGGCCAATAGCTACATTGATTATATTAACTGGAGCGAACTCAGCTTCAGACCAAGCTACTCCAATAATTCTTTGATAGTCCCCTATTTTCATTTCATCAGGATGAACAGCTATGGCTAATCCGTCGTTATTGCCAGACGGAAGGATATAATCTCCAATAGTTACTGCCCCTACTACATTAACTGGTACTTGTCCACGGAAAGCTACTTTTTCATAAAGGTGTTCCTGATCTGGTTGGGGCATATTTCCGAGGACAATAGGTGCCAGTGAGATTACTCTGAAGTGATCTGCTTCGGTGGTATTTAAGGAGACTACTCCACCTTTTACACCAACAACCTGAGCCGGTAATAAGTCTGCTATTTCTTTAGCTCTGAGGATATATTCCGCATAATCAGCTCCTCCGGAGTTATAACTCACGCCAACTGTCTCGGCTAGATAGGTCCCCCAATTGATTGATTCTACTAATAAAGCTGCTGCTTCAATTCCTAAAACGATAGCTGCTGCAGTAGAGCCTGGAGCAGCTCCGGCACCTAATACAGATATACCTTCACTAATTGCAGTGGCCACCATGGCTACGGTTTGACCGATTATAGAAACTCCTTTTAGAGTAAAAAGGGCTATTTGGATCCCATATTGAGGCGTTGCGGTTAATTCATCCCAGGTTTCTCCTTGCACAGCGCCCCATATCTTAGTATCATCAGCAAAACTGACAAAATTATTGGCATTGGTCCTAGGTTCATCAATTTTAATATAAATCCCTTGATTACTTCCTTCAACCGTCACCGGATAAGCTGCTTTTTGAGTATCCATCCCATTAATGGACGTTCCAGCTTTAACCCGTAATTGTCCTTTGTTGGTGAAAGTGACCGAATGTTGATTGGCAGCCGGGGTAATATCGACGTTGGTTTGTAAAACTAGATCTTTATCATCTCGCGTCCCTATAAAATGATTATTAGGTCTGGATTGATTATTCCCACTGGTAGTCCAATAAATGGATTGGTTTCTTAAATCGACTTGTTGGGTATCTTGTACACTGCCCGTTTTAGCGGCATGGAAAGCGTAGGGAACACTCAGCATCTGGGAGCGACTAACCAGCTTAAAATCTTGACCTGGTTTAGCCAATTCTATAGATAAAAACACCGGATTATCAGCCCAGGGTATTTCTGATATTGCTCCTTGATGAGTAAGCCCGTTTCCTATTTGGATGCTAAATAAACCATTCTGATCCGTAACTATTTTGTGGGTTTCTGAATAATAGACACTACTTTTTCCGTCCTTACTGGTATAAGATGCTTTTACTTCAATGGTTTGGTTCGCTAAAAACTGACCCGAGACATCTCTGGCAATGGCCTGGTAGTTCATGAGCTCAATTCCCTTTGTCTGTTGGCTCCAAATGGACCCAACAAATAATAGATTAAGAACTAAAAAACTAAATACAATTTTTTTCATGCCTGGCTTTATTTAAAAAAAGAAAAAAGGAACCTCAAGGTTACTTGTGATCTAGTTTAAATTTTTGAAATATTGATCTAAATAAGACCAGTGGGTTTGATAGTCTGGATTTTTGCGTAAGTCTTTCAAAAAAGATACGGGGTCCTCCATTAGTCGGTCCATTTCTGGGTTTTGACTAAAATCAAATCCTTGCTGCTCCAGGACGGTTCGAGTACTTTGATAAAGTTGGCGAATCTTTCCCTCATGTTTATCCATTAATTGATTGAAAGTTTCATCACTTATTTGTTTAGAAACCGTCGTTCTAGGTTGATTTTCAGTGGTGGTCTCGAAATAAGAAGCATCCGTAATAAGAGGTGCTTTGCCATCCAAAAAGTCTATAATATTATCTACTTGTTGGTTTAGGCGGCTAGCTTTGGCCCCCATCTCGTTGGTATTAATTCCAATAGCTGTGTTAATAATATTTAGAGGGGCATCTTCAGCCGATTCCCAGGCGACACCAATTACTCTGGGATAATCCCCCAGTTGCATATCTTTTGGGTGAATGGCTATGCCTACACCATCATTATTTCCAGAAGGAAGGATATAATCTCCTATGGCTACTGGCCCTACCACTCGAACAGGAACTTGCCCCATAAAAGCAATTTTTTCATACTGCCAAACGTCTTCAGGCTGTGGTGTATTCCCCAGTAAAATAGGGCTAGAAGAAACCACTAAATAATGATCTGCTTGTGTTGTATTCAATGAAACAACGCCACCTTTAACCCCGACTACTTCAGCAGGCACCAAATCTCGATCTGTAGTATCGCTTAACAGATACTCCGCATAATCCGCACTACCTGAAGTATAACTTACTCCAACGCAAGTTGCATTTTTAACGACCCAAGCGGTTACCTGAGTGGCAATTTGTGCAGCTGTAATACCTAAACCAATACCTTCGACAATTTTCCCTGCACCTGCACCGGAACCAAAAATAGAGGCAAAAAGTCCTCCGGCCTCTGCTCCTGTTGCGATGCCTTGCCCAATAAGGGAAGCTGTTTGTAAAGCAAATAGGGTGGCTTGGATAATGTAAGGCCTCGAACCAATCAATTGTAAATAGGTTTGTCCTTCAATCGTTCCCCAAATCTTTTCAGGATCCGCAAAGGTCACAAAATTATTAGAGGTGGAACGCCCTTCATCTATTTCAATAAAAATCCCCTGATCACTTCCCTCAACGGTCATAGGATAGGAAGCGACCCTGGAGTCTAAGCCTCTGACCGTAGTACCTGCTTTGATCCTTAGTTGTCCTTCCTTAGTAAAAGTTACAGAGTGTTGATCATTAGGATTAGTTATATTATCTGTATTGGTTTTTAAGACTAAATCTTGTTGATCTCTAGTCCCAACATAATGATAAGCAGGACGCGAATCATTATTTCCACTAGTGGCCCAATAAATCGATTGATTGCGTAAAGATAATTCTTCTTTTGGGTCTAAGTAATCTGCTGTTTCTGCATAAAGGGCATAGGGTACCGCTAAGAGTTGGGCATTACTAATTAATTCATATTGGCCACTTCCTAGTCGAGCCATCTCTATAGAAATCCAAATATCTCCTCTA
>CAXIDD010000558.1:0-3880 GCA_964021975.1 uncultured Saprospirales bacterium
AGGACGAAAATCTTCCGTCAATCGGCATTTCTCTTACTACGTAATGAGCGCTTTTTTATGCGAAGAAATAATTAAGCAGAAAGGATTTGATGGCGTTTTAAAATTAGTATATTCAGGAGAAGATGGAAATTCTTTTTTTGCCAATCTTAAAGACGTATTGAATATAGACGAACAGGATTTTCACCAGAATATTTTACGAATGATCAACGAAAGCTAGGTAATTATCATAAGCTCCTAAGGTGTGTAAAACGGTAACCAGGTAGAATTATCCTACGTCTTATAGGGTTTATTTTACTTTTAATCCAAATCTACATGCCAAGCTTACAACAAATTATTTTAGCGCTATTTTCATTGATGATCTTCCAATCTTGTAAAACGGCAGGTGAATTCGCTGAAACCAAGAATGATCCACCAGAATTGCAGCAGCTCGAGGCTTTATTCGAATCTAAGACTCCTATTCCTGTGCTATATCTAGGTTCTTATCACATGAATAATCCAGGAGCAGATGCCTTTAACTTAGAGGCAGATGATGTCCTCGCTAATAAAAGACAAAAAGAAATTAGAGAAGTTATTGAGCTACTCAAAGCTTTTAAACCAACCAAAGTAGCAATCGAAGCAGGATGGGGCGATTCCACAATTACTGCTCGATACCAAGCTTTCCTGCAAGGAAATCTAGACTTGAATAGAACAGAAAGAGAGCAAATTGGATTTCGACTCGCCAAAGAGTTAGGACACAAAACCATTTACCCTATTGATGTAAAAATGGCCATGCAAGACGCTGAAGTTGGTGCATTAATTCAGTCCAATCCATCCCAATTTGGTCCATACATGGCAGGTTTGGAAGCAGCAGGAAATGGTGTAATGGAGGTGATGGGGAAATGGCTTAAAAATGGAACCGTCCGAGAAATGTTGTACAACATGAATCATCCGACCGTAGAAAAAATCGCCCACGAATTTTATTTTCAATCCTTTGTTCCGATTACTCAGGATGAAAATTATGCTGGTCCAGATATGGTGAATACCTGGTATCAGAGAAATATTCGTATTTTTAGTAATCTTCATAAAGTGGCAGATAGTCCAGAGGATAGAGTTTTTGTCATTTATGGCCAAGGTCATATCCCTCTGCTAAAGCATTTTACGGAAGCATCTCCCTATTTTAAAAATGAAGATGTGCGGCCTTATTTGGAAAAATAGGCAGGATTTTAGCTTCTAAAATATCAAGTATTATGCTTAATTTTTTTCGAAAAATTAGACGGAAGTTACTGCAAGGCGGGAAACTTAAGAAATACCTCGTTTATGCCTTTGGCGAAGTATTCTTAGTGATTATTGGTATCCTTATTGCTTTACAAGTGAATAATTGGAACGAAGCAAGAAAATCAAGTGCCCAAGCTGATCAGTTGGCAAGCGTTCTTTACCAAGAACTCCTAGATTTCAAAAACTATCACGATCGGTTTTATAATCAAGCGTTAAAGGAAGAGCTGGAAAATACAGCGTATTTTCTAAAAAATTGGAACAAATTAAATCGTGATTCCTTATTGACGTTCCGGGAAACAGAATTAAAAATTTTAAGATCTAAAAACCCAATAGTCGGTATCCATGGGTTTCAATTTTTTTACGACCCTGAAATCCCATTTTATGAAACGGCCTTTAACGATGGAACTTTATCAATGATAGAAAATAGGGGATTTGTCAACTTATTGAGTAATATCTACAACCAGGGAAGTGAACGCATGGACTTTTTTGAAACCAATATTGGGAAAGCAGACAACAAGACACAACAGCATATTTTAGATCATTACCATACTATTTTTGCTGATCCCGGTGAAGCCGAGGGTGGTCCCTGGAATGATCAAGCTATTGATGCCTTTTTTAATACTATTAAAACAGATAATCAACTTCGGTATTTAGTTAGTAACCGACATGCTTTAATGACAACCAAGAAATTTATTTTGGAAAGTCAAATCATTAAGAATATTGATAAGGCTATCAAGTTATATGATGAAGTAGAGTAACCAAAAACCATAACCAATGGACAAGCTGATTTTTAACTTTATTCTGTTTACAATACTTCTAGGTAGCTGTTCGACAGATCAAGCAAAGACTAATGATTACACTGCTATCACCGGTGCAACCCTATTCGATGGAACAGGCCAGACTGTTGAAAATGCAGTCATCCTAATTAAAGATGGCCGTATCGAAGCAGTGGGAAATCAAGAACTGACGATTCCCAAAGGAACAGAAACCATTGATGCATCCGGGAAATATATAACTCCTGGTCTGATAGACAGCCACGTCCACTTTGCCCAAACTGGTTTTTTTGACGGTAGACCAGATGTCGTAGACCTACGTGATTCTTTAGATTATGATGAACTGCAAAAGGAACTGCGAGATAATCCCGAGCCATATTACGAAGCTTACCTTAGGTCTGGAGTGACAGCTGTATACGACGTTGGAGGCTTTCTTTGGAGCATAGAACGGCAAACCACTGCAGAGGACAATCTTAATGCGCCGCACGTAGCCGCCTCGGGCCCATTACTTTCAGGATATCCGGAAAGTCGCCTCGATTTTTTTAATACATTGGATGCTAAGCAGATGGTATTTCTGGCTTCTCCTGAAAAAGGGAGAGCATCAGTACGCCAACACAGTGATTTGGGGTCCACAGGGATTAAGATTTGGGGGCTTAGATTAGATGATCCTAACTTTTTGAAGGGCCTCGATGCGGTAGCAGAAGAGACCGTAGCACAAGGCAATAAGTTGATCGTCCATGCTACGTTTTTAGATCAAGCCAAAAAAGCAATTGAAGTTGGGGCAAAAGTACTGGTACATAGTGTACAAGATCAAGAGGTAGATGATGCCTTTTTGAAAATGGCCAAAGAAAATAGGGCCATTTATTTACCCACCTTAATTGTAGGACGTGGATATTTAGAGACGTATAAATCACTTCTTACATTGAGAGAAATAGACGACCCCAACCAGCTTATGGATAGTCGGGCTAAGGCCTTTCTACAAACAAGTACGCAGTTTAGCAAATTCCTTAGTCCTGATTTTGATTTGGCAGCTAGAATTGAACGATCAGAACAGTCGGTCAATAATAGAGAAGCAACCATGGCCATCAACTTAAAGAAAGTATACGATGCTGGAATAACCATAGCCGTAGCTACTGATGCGGGTAATCCGGGTACCTTTCATGGTATTTCTATTTATGAAGAAATGGAAGCCATGCAAAATGCCGGAATTCCCGCCATCGATCTGATCCAAATGGCTACTCAAAACGGCGCTACGGCCATGGAGCGTCTCGATGACTTCGGTACCCTAGAAAAAGGGAAGATGGCAGATTTGATCATTTTAGCGCAAAATCCTGCTTTGGATATCTCCAATATGCGTTCGATTACGCATGTGATGAGAGGTGGTGTTTTGAGGCCCGTTGATGTGCCTTTCAAAAAATAAATAAACTATGAAGCTTTTGATAAGCCTTTTATTAGGTTTAATTCCGTCGTTAATTTTTACTCAGACGCAAAAATCTTTGAAAGAAATGTTGTGGGAAAGAGTCCAGCCCTGCTACTCCATGTTCGAAGATATGGATGATGATGGTGTTCTGGATTTTGATCAAATTGATGATGCTAGAAATGGCTACTTACAAATATCAGGTTCGTGGCCAACTTGTGGTTGTAGCTGTAGCTCTACGGTTGGTGCCTATAAAAATAGCAAAGGGGACTATACCTTTTTGCAATCTGATCAAGTCATATGCGATTGGGAACGCAAGATCTCTTCCAACAGACCAATAGAGGATTTGCTTCCTGAAGGTTTTGGTATCCACTCCTTTACTTCCGTACCCGTCGAAGATCAACTGAATGGTTCTGCTTTTTTTCTAGATTTTGAA
>CAXIDD010000559.1:0-3878 GCA_964021975.1 uncultured Saprospirales bacterium
CGCTTGATTTTCTAAAAATAAATTGGCCCCCGGATGGAAAGCAGACTCAATTTGATCCAAGTAATTATAGGCTGTGCCGTTGAAATAATTCTGGATGCTGTGCCGAATGAGGTCTTCATCACTTTGAGCGTTTAATTGGATGACTGCAGTCAAAAATAGTAAGCATAATAGTTGATGTCGCATGTTAGTTTTTATTTGAGATGAGTATTAATTTTCCATTGTCTTCGTCGGTGAGTAAGTACAATTGACCATTTGGACTTTGTACAACTTTTCGCGAACGTACCCGATCATTTAGGAATAATTCTTCCGCACTGATGACGGTAGTGCCGTCTAAAACCATCCGCCAAAGGCTACCGCGTGATAAACCGGGAACGATCAAATTACCTTGCCAAGTAGGAAATTCGGAGCCGGTATAAAAGCAAAGTCCAGTGGGCGCTACCGTTTGCAACCAATAATGTTTTGGTCGAGTATAATCGGGATCAGGCAATTCTCCTGGTTCGTAACCTTCCGAGCGCCAGGTACCGGTCGTTATATTGGGCCATCCGTAATTTGCACCGGCCTGTAACAGGTTGAGTTCGTCGCCTTGGTTGGTACCATGCTCGCTGAACCATATTTCTACCTTATCAGGACGTTTAGTGATGCCTTGCGCTGCTCGGATCCCAAAAGCATAAATTCCGGGTACTGCATCTAGACCAAAATTTGGATTGTCATTAGGAATACTGCCATCTAAATTCAGCCGATAGATGGCCCCACGCGGATCCTTCACATCCTGGGCAATCGGTAGTCCCTGATGGACATCCTCGAAGAAAAGTCGTTCTCCTACGGTAATGTAGAGCTGTTTGTCTACGATACAAAGCCCACCACCAAAATGCCAAAGCCCACCTACATATGGACCCGGATTTAAGATGGTTTGAATATTGGTTAAAGAGTCACTTTGTACTTGAGCACGGATTACTTTGAGAGCGAAGGTTTGTTCTCTAGTGGATACATAGGATACATAGATCCATTGGTTGGTATTAAAATCAGGATGCAAGACTATATCTAAAATACCAGCATTCCCACTGATGGTTAGTCCATCCACAGAAGTTGGATAAACCCGTGGTGGATAGTTGGCTACCTGGATGGGCTGAACTTCAAATAAATCATCAGGAAATCCTTTAATTGGATAGCGTTGCCGCGTTTTCAAATCGACTCTGATTAGGTCTCCATCTTTTTCAGAAATAAAGGCTTCTTCTTCATTTATAAAAGCCATACTCCAAGGGTGAGCCAAACTGTCTAGAATAATTTCTTTAATAGGATTAGTTGCTTTAGCAGTCGGCCTTTTCATCTGGCAAGACCAATTTCCTATTAAGCTTAAGGCAATAATTATAGAATATGTGTGCATTGATTTCATGCCTCAAAAATGGGGCAGGCACCTAGATTTTGCTAGTTTTTAAAGGCCTAGTTCGTCCAGTTTTATAATTCTGAACAGGCTTGACGATGCTTTTTACTTTAAAGCGGCCTTATATTGTCCCGGCGTTTGTTGGGTAACTTGTTTGAAAGCGGTGTAGAAAGCTGTTTTGGACGTAAAACCAACCTCTCTACCAATCCCCTCGATGGTTAAATGGTCCATATCTTGTAGCATTTCGCAGGCCACTTTTATCCGAAAGCTATTGATATATTGGTTAAAAGACATGCCTAAGTTATGGTTGAGCAATTGAGAAAGTTCATGTGGTGTGGACTCTAGTAGTCTTGCCAAATCTGCTAGTTTTATTTTAGGGTCTAAATAAGGCTTTTCGTGCTTCATAATGTTTGTTAAACGAGAAAGTAGTAAATCACTTTTCTGAGAAGCTAGAGGCCGATTTTGATACTTAGGTATTGTTTCTTGTAAAACTACCGAGCGGTGTTTTTTAGCTACCATAAATCCAGTCAATACATAAAGTACTAAAGAAAAGAGTAGGGGCCCAGCTAAATAGGGGAACCCATGTAAAGCTAAATTAAAGGCAATACATAAAACTAAAATACAAGTGTACAGTAAAACTACCCAAGTATTGGCAATACTATATTTTCCTGAAAAAAAATGTTGGATTGTTGGCCAAATAACCTTTAAAGAAAGCAACATAAAAATGATCCATATTACATAAATACCTTGGACGAAGTACCCATTCCATAAGTTGGGATAATTTTCATATGGCCAGATCAGGCCAATAAATAAAATGGCGGAAGTAGGTAAAATCCAGGCTAATCGGTCCGAAACTTTGTTGGCCGTTTTCCTATGTAAATAGGTTTTTAAATACAAATACAAGAAGGGACCAATTAAGATACAGGCAGAAAGTCCAATCTGACGATAAACTCTAGGAACATCTGCGAAAATAACAAATAGAGATTTGCCAATTCGAATGCAAAGCATTAATAGTAATAGTCCAAATAAGAGGTTGAGCCACTTGCGTGGTTTCAAAAACAGGAGAAAATAAAGCGCTAGCAGGAAACCGTTAAAAACGCCTAAGCCCGCGAAAAAGAATAGGATTTGACTGCCAATGCTCATCTTAAATGTAAAGCGTGTTTGATGCAAGGGGAAGATACCCAAAATGTAGGATAATAGCTGAATAATAAAACGGTTGACTATGGAAAGTAAGGGAACTGTGCCTATATAATGACACTTTATAAGCTTGGTTTTCTTGCCATAATCCCGTAAATTATAGAAGATTCCTAAAATTCTTTTGCTGCTCTATCAACTTACCGTCATGCAAACAAGCCCTATTGGTAGTTTCCTTAAAAAATATTGGCAAATCTTACTGCCTCTAGCGCTCGTTAAATTAGTCATCCAACTAATTGGTAATCGCAATTATGGTTTTCACCGGGATGAGTTACTGCATCTTTCGGTGAGTGAGCATTTGGCTTGGGGGTATATGGAGTTTCCGCCATTTATTGCTTGGATCGGACGGTTATCTGACTGGATTTTTGATTACGCTTTGTGGGGTGTGCGTTTGTTTCCAACGCTAGCGGGTGTGGCAATTTTATTGATTTGTTGTGCTATGGCCAAAGAGTTGGGAGGACGTTCGAAATCTATTTTCCTAGCAGGCATTTGTGTCTTGGCCTTTATTCCATTTTTTAGAAATCATACGCTTTTCCAGCCGGTAGCCTTTGACCAGTTGTTCTGGACTTTGGGTTTTTATTTTGCCATTCGCTGGATCAATACTGAGCAAAACAAATTCTTGTGGCTACTTGGTGCGACCCTTGGCCTTGGTTTGATGAATAAGTATACGATGCTTGTTTGGGCATTTGGCCTTTTTATAGGTTTGTTTTTTCATGAAAAAGGAAAAATATACAAGCGTTCTTCCGTTTATGTAGCAGGCGTTTTGAGTTTGCTGATCATCCTGCCCAATATTCTTTGGCAATGGCAAAATGATTTTCCATTACTACGACATTTGACTGCTTTGCAAGAAAGCCAATTGGATGACCAAAGCCCTTGGGAATTTGGGTTAGCTCAATTAGAATTGCCTTTTACTTTTGTTATAAGTTTAGTCGGCGTTTACGCTTTGCTTTTTGGAAAGCACTTAAAAAAATACCGGGCCATTGGACTCTCCGCTGTAGTCATATTTACAACCCTGTGGTTGCTACAGTCTAAGCCTTATTATGTCTTTGCTTTGTATCCTGTGTTGTTTGCAGCTGGAGCCGTTAAAATCGAATCTTTGCTAGCCAAACGCCGTGCAGTATGGATTTATATTATAGCTGCTGCTACTTTTTTGCCCGTCGTTCCTTTTATTCCAGATTTGACGCCTTTGCTACCAATCGAACGATATGTAAAATATGCTGATTTAGAAGTACAAGACAATGGTAGGGTAGTGCTTACGGGTGATTATGCCGATATGTTCGGTTGGGAAGAGCAAGTCCAATTG
>CAXIDD010000560.1:0-3872 GCA_964021975.1 uncultured Saprospirales bacterium
TTAGCGAATTGAGCTAGCATTTTCTGTGTATTTTGGACAGTTTCCTGAAAAAAGACTAGTGCTTTTGATTTTTCCAATTTTTGAAATAATTGTTGATGATTAAGCTTTTCATGCTCCACACTAAAGAAATAAGTTCCGGCCGGCAAAGTATTAAGATCGTATTGTTTCGCATAACCATTGACACCTTTGACCGTCTTTGAAAACCATAACTTACCATCTAAATCCAATAATTGGATTTTTGTCGATAGCCTTTGCAAATTGGCTAATTGCAAATTGATGTGGCCAATTTCTTTTTGTTCCAGGCGGATTACAACCGTGGAATTAGGAAAGGCTTGTAATTGATTAGGCGTAGCAAAAGCAGTTGAAGACCATACATAACATATACTTAGCAATAAAAGAAATCTTTGGGTTTTCATAATCCTTCAATTTTAATTGGTGATTGAATACCTCAAAGATGAAGCTAAGCATCTATCCTCATTCGGACAGTATTGGCAAGGTCTCGGATAAACTGGACTTTCGCTCGGACAAAGCTTGCATTAGTCGGACAAAATCAGCTTTATGGGGTAATTAGGAGGATATTTACCTTAAGAATTGACTTCTAAGAAAAAAGCTTTTAGCCCACTGAGAATACTTTGCACAGCATAAGATGCTAAAATTAAACCCATTATCTTACTAATTACGGTGATACCATAGGTTCCTACTATACGTTGGATTCGATTAGCGATCAACAAAACTCCGGCTGTCAGAATGATTACTACTAAAACTAGAATAGTCGTTATGGCTTGTTGCTGGATGGTATAAATATGGTTATCTGTCATGAGTACTACGGCCATGATAGCGCCAGGTGAAGCAATGGAAGGAATAGCGATTGGAAAAATAGTGACATGTTTATAATCTGTAATCTGACTTTTTTCCCGTTCGGGTTTGCCGTCGCCAAAGACCATCGTCAAAGCAAATAAGAATAGAATAACACCTCCTGATATTTGAAATGCGTCTAATGAAACTTCCATTCCTTCTAAAATCAATTGCCCAATTACAATAAAAAACAGCAAAATCAAATACGCTATAAAGGCCGCTCTTATCGCAATTTTCTTTTTAAACTCAACTTCAAAATGCTTAGTCGCTTCCAGATAAACCGGAACCGTCCCGAGTGGGTCAATTACTGCTATTAACAGTAAGATGGTGGTAATAATTTCTGTCATGCTTATTTTACTAGTATACCTTGTGTGGTAAAAGATAGGCCCTGCTGGCCAGAAGTTGAAATCATCACTCCTTCAAAAAAAGGTGGATCTGCTGCTTCCTTAACTTTCCATTCGAATAAAAAATTAGCCCCCGTTCCGCCAGTTTCGTCCTCTTCGTCAATTACGATCTCTACAGTTTCCATCGGAAGCAAGAAAATGGGTTGGGAGAAATAATTTCGAATGGCTTGTCCTTTTGTGTCGTAGTAGCTTGCTGATAAAATATACGCTGTATCTAAGGTGCTGGTATTTCGCATACTCACGGTTGCCGTCAAATCATGGGTGCGATGCTCCGACAAACTATAAATTTGAGAATAAATAGATAAATAAGTTTTCCCGACGGTCAAACTATCATCTAGAGCTTGTGTAACTGTTCTATCGGCCCAATTGGTAGGTGAAATAGAACTAAGTTCCGCCTTATTGGTACAACTAGCTAATAACAGTAGGAGTAAAAAAAGTAAACAATCGTTCTTCATGCATCTTGTATTATAACATACTTTCCAATCACCTCCATTCAAAGCCAAAACCAGGGCCACTGGTTGGGCGCATCCAACCATCCTCAAGTACAAACCCGCCCGTGACCACATCTTCCGCCAAATCAAAACTACCGTCTAAGTCGATGTATTTTGTAGACGAACAAGCAAATGCGGCGTGTAATGCCGCCGTAATGCTAATAATACTTTC
Source organism: uncultured Saprospirales bacterium (assembly GCA_964021975.1). Classification (GTDB taxonomy): domain Bacteria; phylum Bacteroidota; class Bacteroidia; order Chitinophagales; family Saprospiraceae; genus DATFKA01. Next base: position 1,923 of record CAXIDD010000560.1, read on the forward strand.
ATCAAAACAGCCCCAAAAAAGATCAATGTTGGCTTGTTTAGCGATGGTAGCAATTTCAAAGGCACCTAAAAGTCCCCCACATTTCATCAATTTAATATTGAAGATACCACAAGTTTCTGGTGTATCTGCTAATTGTAAAGCTGATTGAGCGTTCTTGAGTGATTCATCACAGGCAATCCTGGCTTTAATTTCTGTAGGTAAGTCGCGCATTTCTGACTCCGTACCTACGGGCATGGGTTGCTCAATGAGTTCTAGGTTAAGTTTTTGGGTGGCATTATAAAAAGCTTTGGTTTGTACCGCATCATAGCCCTGATTGGCATCCACTCGTATTTTGAAATACGTGCCAAAATTTTCCCGTAATTTAACACACCTTTCTATATCAGCCGCTAAATCTAAGCCAGTTTTAATTTTTAGTACTTTAAAACCTTGTTTTTGATACATGCGCGCATCTTCTAAGGTCTCTTCCAGTGGTTTAATCCCAATCGTTACCGATGTTGGCATAGCTTTATGGTGCGCACCATAAAACTCAAGCACCGGTATACCCAAGTACTTTCCAAAAGTATCATGGAGTGCAATATCAATAGCGGTACAAGTACCAGAATGTAGAGGGAAAGCTTGCTTTGCCTCCGCAATAATGCTTCGAAAATGACGGATATCTCTACCTATCCATTGCTGTACGGTATCTGATTGTAAATTTTGTATACTTTGTGCTATAGTTTCTCCAAAAACATGCTCAGAAGCCGTTGAAGAGCCATAGCCAACAATTCCATTAAACAGCTCAATTTCCAAGAAAACCAAGGGGGCTTCCGTAGTCGTTTGAAAAGCGATGGTGTAAGGATTCGTTAGCGGAATATCTCGTTGGTAGGCCTTGATGCTTTTGATTTTCATGATTGCTTATAGGTTTATTTGTTGTTTTCTATTAGTGGTAGGACAAATGAAATATAGTTGAGATACTTTCTTATTCTTGCTTTATAAATAAGTTAGAACAAGAAGCTAATTAGCTAACAAACCCCACCTCAGAAGTAAATTTTGGATTTTTTTAATTCTGCGTCTCCATTCAGATTGGGTAGCGTTTACGGTTTATACCAACTGCCTTACAATCGGCAAAATAGCTTCCATTCCTTCTTCTAATGGCAACAAGACGGGTATACCTAAAGTCTCTGCCAGAGATTTTTGAGCAATTTTAGCTTCTTCCAACTTACAACCTCTCGTATTTAGTGAAAGCGCAATTACCTCAGAACCATAAGCTTTAATTAGGGCAATTTCACTTTCGACGCTAGGTAAAGTGCCCCAAGCTTCGAGGTCATCAAAATATTGCTTCTTAATTTCGTGAACCAAGATCACGTATTTGGCATTACCAGAAATCAAAAACTCCGGGCCACAAGGTCCACTAGGGTTTCGTAAACTAGATTGCCCCTCCAATAGAATGATATCTGGTGATTCCTCTTTATAGGCCGTAATAATAGCACCAGCCAATTCTCCTGACACAAAGTCATTCAACGTAGAATCGAAGATAAAGCCATGCTTTGCGCCTTGCATCCAGCCGGTTTGTCCGGTGAAAATCATTTCTGCCTTTAGATCATTGTCTAGGCAAGTTTCTGTTATGAATCGAGCCGTTGTCCGTTTTCCCACGGCACAATCCATTCCCAAGACGGCAATTATGGGGCAGTCTACCTGAAAAATTTCTTCGGTCCAAAATTGTAACTCCTTGAATGACTTGGGCTTGCGGATGTCTATCAGTTGAGCATCATTCTGTTTAGCTAATGTCCTGAAATCTTCGTGGTCTTGCAAGTAATCATGCAAGCCATTCACAACGGATACACCTTGAGATAAAGCATTCTTAATAATAGGTATAAAAGTCTCGGGTAACACACCACCAACGGTTGCTACACCAATGATTAAATACTGGGGCAAGCCTAAGGTATCTTTAGCTTCCTCAAAACTCGCACA
>CAXIDD010000561.1:0-3858 GCA_964021975.1 uncultured Saprospirales bacterium
TTTCAACCCGAATCATATTGCCAAAGATAGGAAATGGCGACTTTTCAGGCTGATAGCCATAAGCATAATCGGCCCAGGACCAGCCAGGGCCTAAACGCTCATCTAGAAAGTTGTCTGCTGAATAATATTTGTCTCCAGGTAGATTAATTAGTTGCTTTATCCAATTACTATCAGCGGGGAAATCCGGATGCATAAACATGGGATTGCCCATCCCTTGAATAATCGTAATTCCAGGGCGTTCATGATATCTATACAAAGGAATGCTATCTTTAAGTATTTTTAGTGTTGTATAAAAAGTAAATAATTTAGTGTTAGAAGCTGGCGTATAATACTTATCCGCTTGGTGGCTGAAAAGCATACTGTCCAGGCTTGGATCAAAAAGCGCAAATCCCGTGAAAATTTTAGAAAAAACGGGTGACTCTAGGATCTGACTTTCTAAAGTGACTGGAGGGATAGTCGGTATCCGTTTGTTGGTCCCACAAGAACTTAAGAGTAGAATAACACAGAACAGAATTATATTTCCTATTTTCAGCCTAAAATGTAGCATAATTATTTTTTTTGTAAAGAACAAACTACTAAACCTGACTAATCACTAAACCATAAGAAAAGCGCAATGACAATGATAAGAAAATACCTGCTTACTTGCCTGTTCTTTGGAGGCTTTTTGCTGGTAGGCATGAGCCAAGTGCCGAACGTGAATGCATTCAAAGCGGCGCTGACAACATTTCAAGTAGACAATGATAAGGAGTATCTACCGCTAAAAGAATTGGATCAAAAGAAAATTGCCTTTGTGGAGAGTCAGGGATACCAATTTCGGGATGCTTTAAAATACCTCAAAAAATATACGGTCATAACTGCTGTGAATTCTACCGATGATTTATCAGCGTTTGATGAGTTGATTATTGGACTTCCAGCCAATTTGGATATGCTCTCTATTACCAAGCAAGCACAGATAGAATTACTCACAGAATCCTACCCAAGTACACTCTTATTTTTTGGAGAACCAGCCGCCAGATCTACGGTATTTAAACATGCCAAAGCCGTCATCCAAGCAGAGGACAATGCTGCTGGTCAGGCTTTAGCTGCACAATACGTTTTTGGTGGTATTGGTACGGATCTTTCTTGGTCAACAGGAACGCGTCTAGGATATGCTCCTCCAGCGCTCTTAGATATGAACGGTCAACTGCTCAAAGACAGTATTAAAGCCATCGTTGAGCATGGCCTGGAAGCAAAAGCTTACCCTGGCGCACAAGTATTGGTGGCTCATAAAGGGACAGTGGTTTACCACGAAGCCTTCGGTTATCATACCTATGATAGCTTACGTGAGGTAGCTAAGGAAGACATTTATGATTTAGCATCTGTCACCAAAGTGAGTTCTGCACTGGCAGCCTTAATGAAGTGGCATGGCGAAGGAGAATTGGATCTAGATGGAAGCTTGGCTGATTATTATCCTGATTTTTCGAAATCGAATAAAGCTGCTTTATCTTTACGCCAAATGTTGGCCCATAACGCACGATTAAAATCTTGGATTCCTTATTGGCAAGCCACTTTGAAAAAACAAGCAAAATATCCTTGGAGGAAAGGCTGGACTTCGGATCGAATTAATGATTATCGCTTTAGGAGAAAGACCCTTAGCGTTGATTCAAGCGCGGATTATTCTATTTACTTATCTAAGGGGCTATACCAACATCAGGACTACCGACAGCAAATGATGAAATCCATAAAGAAATCGCCCTTGAACGAAGGTCCTGGCTATGTTTATTCCGGGCTGTTGTTCTACCTGTTGCCTGAGATAGTAGCTACGAAAGCAGGTATGGATTACGAAAGGTATCTTAAAGAAACCTTTTATCAACCATTAGGCGCCAATACCATCACCTTTAATCCATTGCGCTTTCATACCAAAGATGAAATTATTCCTACCGAACGAGATACTTTTTTCAGGATGACCCAAATTCATGGTTATGTTCACGATGAAGGCGCAGCAATGATGGGTGGGGTATCCGCCAATGCCGGCTTGTTTAGTAATGCTAATGATTTGGCTAAATTATTTCAGATGTATCTTAATTATGGGGAATACGGTGGAGAACGTTATATTGCAGCCGAATCTGTACAAGAATTTGCGCGGTGTCAATATTGTGAAGAAGAGAATCGTCGGGGTTTGGGTTTTGATAAACCATTAATCACCTATGACGCGGCGAGCTCTTCGGTTGCGGAGGCTGCTAGTTCCGCCAGTTTTGGTCATAGTGGTTATACAGGGACTTTCGTTTGGGTAGATCCAGAGACGGACTTACTATTCATCTTTCTGTCCAATAGGGTATATCCCACGCGTTTAAATCGTCAATTGTACGAACTCAATATCAGACCAAGAATTCACAAGGTGATTTATGATGCCTTGGGATCAAAATAAATAATTATGTACTTCAGTTTATTTCTTTTTGCAGGTATATCTATCCTTTTTTCCTTTTTGTGTTCCATCTGGGAAGCCGTCTTACTCAGTATTACACCTTCTTATATTAATGTGCAAAGGCAGGAAGGGACTCAATTGGGGAAAGACCTAGAAGTTTTTAAAGAAGATATCGACCGGCCATTATCAGCTATCTTAACTTTGAATACAATTGCGCATACGGTGGGTGCAATTGGTGTTGGTGCAGAAGCTCTAAAATTGTTTAATGATGAAGAAAAATGGTCATTAGACTATGGATTAATCCACATTACTATGGAATCTTTTGTAGCCGTAGTAATGACGCTAGCCATTCTGATCCTTTCGGAAATTATTCCAAAAACTATTGGCGCCAATCAATGGCGGCGCTTGGCACCTTTTACTGTAAAGTCTTTAAAAATTTTACTTTTCATCTTAAGACCTTTGGTATGGGTCACTCAGCTCATTACCAAGAAAATGAAGAATGATAAAAGTAAGCCAGTTCTTTCTAGAGTAGATTTTGTAGCCATGACCCAAGCAGGCGCAGAAAGCGGCGCATTAGAAGCCAATGAATCTGAAATTATTAAAAACCTCTTGCGCTTTGATCGGATTCCAGTCAAATCGATCATGACTCCTAGAACCGTAGCCGTGATGGCAGAAGAAGAGCGTACGGTCAAAGATTTCTACGAAGCGCATCAACCCTTACGCTTTTCCAGGATACCCATCTATGAAAAAGCTAGAGACCACGTCACCGGTCTGGTTTTGAAGGATGATCTGTTGGAGCATATGATTAAAGGACATGGAGATTGGCCCTTGCAGAAAATCAAAAAAGAAATACTAGCCATAGATCAAGATAAAAGATTACCAGAACTTTTTGATGCCTTGACGAAAAACAGGACCCATCTTGCTATTGTCGTGGATGAATTCGGCGGCTTAGCCGGTTTAGTCACTATGGAAGATGTCCTGGAAACTTTATTAGGGCTAGAAATTGTAGATGAAATGGATGCGGTCGCTGACCTCCAGGATTTAGCACGGAAAAAATGGGAAGAGCGTGCCCGTTTACTAGGACTAATTGAATAGAAAGCATTAAGCCTAGGTTGCACTCACGCTTCTAGGTATGAATCAATACCTCCTTTCTACTTCATTGGAATCAGAATCTTCAGAATTTGAGCATTCAGAGAATTCTGGTTTGTGCTCAAATGATAGCTTTGCTAATCCAACATGAAAAGAAAGGAAGACCATGAATTGCAGTGCATTCTGAAAATTCTAAAATTCTAAAATTCTGTTTCAGTCAAGCATGAATCAACAACAAAAACTCCATATAAGCCTAGCTTGCACCTACGCTACAAAATTATTACCTTTAAACTATTCAAAGCATTTACCCTTCCTATTAAATTGAATAAGTAAAAGTACCCTTAACTTTTACAGTTCCCCTTATT
>CAXIDD010000562.1:0-3851 GCA_964021975.1 uncultured Saprospirales bacterium
AACATTCTTTAAGCGCTCATAAGATTCCTGACGCAAGTCTTCTTCAAAACCTAAGAATTGCATACTCCGCAGGCGCCAGTAGTAGTGACTCGGTGAAATACGAGCACTTTCCATCCGCTTCAAAATAGAATCCTGGGCATGCCGAATTTGCTGAGGCACCACCGGCATATCTTCCAGGATGCTCAATAAGGCCGGGATAGCATCCGATAGTTTGTCCGGTTGGGTACCGACATAGGCCTGCAAATAATGTGCTTTATCTGCTTTACTAGGAGAACTATAATAGGCATAAGTACTATACGCTAGCGCCTTAGCCTCTCGAATATCCTGAAAAACAATCGAAGACAATCCATAGCCAAAATAATTGTTGTACAACTCCGTCATGAAGTATTCTTCAGTGTTGAACTGTGGTGTCCCTTTAGAAATCATCATGACATCTGCCTGTACAATCGGGTAGTCCAAGAAAAGCACTCGGGCAGGCGTCTCCTGCTGCTCGAATTTTTTAGCAGGAATAATCGATTTTAAGCGTTCAGGGATTTGGTGGTATTTTTTTAGCAATCCTGCTACTTCTGATTTAGGTGCTTGTCCGTAATAATAAACTTTATGTTCGTAGCCCGTTAATGCATGAATCCGATCAATCAACTCCTCTGATTTCAAGGCCAATAGATCTTTCTCGTCCAAACGCCAAGTAAATGGTGATAAACTACCATAGCGTGCATAGCTACCCAAGGCATCGCGTAGAATCGTATTTTTATCCTGTTTAGAATTGGCTCTTTTGGTAAGAATATCTGCTTTGACATTACTCAGAGCCTCTGGATTTGCTTGGACATGAGCCAGCACATGCTCAAAAAGTTTAATTCCTGCTTCCAGAGATTCGGGTAGTCCTTCAAGTGTCACGTAGCAACGCTCATCACTAGAATTAACTTCGAAGCTTAAACCTAATTTAAAGAATTCTTTTTGCAGATCGGAAGGGCTGTAACGATCTGTCCCTAAATAAGGTAAATATTGTAGTGCAATGGACAAATGCAAGTCATTGACTTTACCCATTTCAAAAATATAATTCAGCTGAAACAAGGCATTATTTGGATTATACACATAATCCAAATTTAGATCCTGCTTAATGGGTTCAGACTGAATTTGGGCCTTCAAATCAACGAATTCAGGTGTTACATTAGGACTCTTTTTACTTAGAAAAGCTTTTGCGTAATCGGACTCTAGCTCTCTTTGCAACTCCACCGCAGTAATGGGTGGTTTCTCTACTTTGAGCACTTGATCATCCGTCCCACTTTCTTTGAAGACGGCCACATAGTTATCTTGTAAATATTTTTTGGCGTAAGCCTGGATATCAGCTTTGGTCAATTGCTCGATCCATTTGATTCGGGTACTAAAGCGCTCCCAGGTAATATCCAGTACAAAGCTCTGCGTCATCGCCCCTACTCTGGCCTGATTGGAATTGCTGGAGCGAATTTCGCCTAGTTTAAAATCTTTGATACAAGCTTCAATTAACCAATCTTCAAAATCTCCGTTTTTGAGTTTTTCAATTTGCTCAAGCAAAAGCATCTTTACTTCCTCTAGTGACTGTCCTTCTCTTGGTTTGCCAAAAAGGCCAAAAACCGAATGATCCTGATAGAACCAAGACCAAGCTTCTGATTCTAGTACTTTTTGCTTTTGATTGAGGTTTAGATCCAGCATACCTGCCTGCTGGTTGTAAAGAATGTGTTGTAAAATACTGAGATACAAAGGGTCATCGGTCTGACTACTCCCAAAACGCCAGGCAAGCGTCAAATAGGAGGACTCTTGTCCTTTAACAGTGTACTTGCTTGGTTTGGTCCGTACTGGCTGCTCTGGAAAATTCAATTCTGGCAATGGGCTAGCTTCGTAAGCACCAAAGTATTGCTCTGCCAACTGTACAACTTCATTGGGATCAAAATCACCAGCTAAGACAATAGCCATATTGTTAGGCACATAATAAGTGCTAAAATATTTCTGAATATTCTTCTGAGAAGGACTTCTTAAATGTTCTGCTTTACCAATGGTCGTTTGGGTTCCGTAAGGATGACTTGGAAACAATTCTTCCCGAATCTTACGATAAACCTTACGAAAATCCTTGTCTTGGTTGATATTAAACTCTTCGTAGACCGTTTCCAATTCTGTATGAAACAGGCGGAGCGCCATCATACTGAAACGCTCGCTTTCTAGCTCCATCCAACGGGCCAATTCATTAGCAGGAATATCGTTGACATAAACGGTTTGATCGACCCAGGTATAGGCATTGGTGCCGGTCGCACCGATAGAACTAGCCAGTTTGTCATATTCATTAGGAGCGACCAATTTGGCTGCTTCGAAAGAAGTACGGTCAATTTCAGCGTAGATTTCCTTTCGCTTATCTTCATCTTGGGTTTGCCGGTGCGCTTCGTAGAGGTCTGAAATTTTCTCTAAAAGGACTTTTTCTGCTTCCCAATTAGCGGCACCGATTTTACTGGTTCCTTTAAAAAGCATGTGCTCCATGTAATGAGCTAAACCCGTTGTCTCCGGTGGGTCTTGCTTCGAACCTGAACGTATAGCAATATTGGTAAAGATTCTAGGCTGCTGCTTATTGACACTCAGGTAAAGCTTTAGGCCATTGGATAGCGTATACAGCTGGACATCTAGCAAATCATCTTTTACACTTTCAAAGTTATAGGTACGTTTCTTAGTCTCTATCATATCGTTTCATTTTCAAGCTTCCAAACACCGGATCATTATAGAACACCATTAGTTAGAAAATAGGTGCAAAATCTGGAAAAAAGCTTTAGAATAGTTTGCAAAGCTATCTTGATTTAGAGTTTAATGCAATTCCCGTCTTAAAAATTGTAGTCCTAACGTAAAAAACAGGCAAGACACCGAAGTATCTTGCCTGCTATTTCTACTAAGTTATTTGGGTAAAGTTAATTACCTATTTCTAGCGATCAAACTTTACAGGTTCGTAGGTTTTGAAAAGGGAGAAATCTAATGCTTCTACTTCTTTTTGGAAATCGGCAAAATCTCCTTCCATAAAGGCATTAATTTGCTCTAAGACAAATTTAGTTTCTCTTTCAACTTTGGCCATGGCTCTTTGAGCAGCTTGGTTGGGTGCACCATCCGAGGAACCAATTGCTCCTCTACCTCTTCTTAAAGTTCTACTCAAAGTACTAGAAGAACGGTCACCAGTAGGCCTAAAATAAAGTGCATCTAGACGATCCAGTTCTTTATTAACCGCTTTCATTTTTTCTTTGAAATCTTTTTGAGCTTCTTTATCTAAAGTTTCCGTAGCAGTAGCCACTCTTTTCATGGTTTTACGTACTTCTTTTAGCTGATTGTAGCCGGCAGTAGCTTTAGCAACTATTGCTTCATAGTTTTTATTAGCCGTAGCTTTAGCTCTCATCTGTGCCATGGTAAATGGTAAGCGTGGATCCGCTTTGACATTAACCGAGGTCGTAGCATTATAATCTCCAAAGTTTACAGCTACCATGTACGTTCCGGGCAAAACAGATCCTCCAGATGGTGGATCCGCATCTGGACGCCGATCTCGTGTAGAAGGATAAGCAACCCCATCTCTATTCATGGGCCAGTAAACTCTATTCATGCCGGTATCTAGTTTAGAGCTGAAAGTCCGGATGGTATCTCCGGCATTGTCCATAACGTAGAATTTGGCGCGACCATCCTTCGGCGTACTTGTTTTTTTATCCGCTTTTTCTTCTTTGGTCTCCTCCATCTTTTTCTTAGATTTTTTCGACCGAGCAGTTTCCATATTTTTCTTTTCAGCTCCCGATGGCTTACGCCAAACGGGCATCATCGCTCCACCTGGACGATTTTCTCCAACGTACATACCATCT
>CAXIDD010000563.1:0-3842 GCA_964021975.1 uncultured Saprospirales bacterium
TTGCAAAATTGGCAGCAAATTATCGATCTGAAACAAACGATCCATGGCCTTTCGAAAATACTGGAAATACTGATCATTCAATTCTTCCGGAATGGAAAAATCGGCATGGCCCAACTGATTTTGCAGGTATTGCACCAAGTACTTCCGCGTCTGCCGATCCAGCAATTGCCCGAACTCGATAAACCGTTGGTATTCTGCGTCTAGCTTTTTTTGTAATTCCTGTTTGATCATTAGACTTTAATTATAAAGAACTATAAGCAAACCGAATTTTCTCCAAACGCAGCTTTAATCCCTTCAGTGCTTCTTTAACTTCATCCATATTGGCTTGTACAATTTCTGCGTAAGCGGCATCTACAAACAAGTGTTGATCGAGCCCAGTTAGTTCTTCTGGGGCTTGATTGGCAATCAGTGCTTCTTGCTTTTCAATGTATTGCGTAACCCGTTGGAAGCGCTCTTCCCAATGTTTGGCTACAATATCGTGTGGCTTCTTGAAGATGATGTCAGTCTTTTCTCCTTTTACAGTGGCTAGCAGATAGGTGTAGGTTACAGAATTGAACTCTACATCAATCGTATACTGGGCATCACCGCGTTTGGCTTTTAATCGATTACGGAGGTTGAGTTCCTCATCGTAAAAATTGGAAACCACCAGCTCATCGCGGTCTAAGTTGCGGAATTGCTTGGTTTGAATTAAAGTGCCTTCAAACTTGTTATCCGACTTGACCAATTTATAATATTCTTCCTGGATAATTTCTAACTGCTCTCTAGTGACCGTATGTGGGATTTTAATTTCCTGCTCGACTTCCTCTTCAAAGTCTAGGACTTCTCTTTTGATCATCTGCAAATTGACGGCCATAGTATATCCATGCTTCCGAATGGCATCTCGCACAATTTCCTCAATAACTTCTTTCTGCTTAGGATGGCTCCAAAGGCAATCAATCATCAAAAAGCAATCCATTAAGTCTACTTTCTGGCGGCCATTTAGGAAAGCACTGGTCCTCAACAGGCGAATGATTTTTTTCCAACGTCGGTCAAAGATCAAGATCTCATTACCAACATTGTTGGGGCGTTGATTAAAATCCTGCAGCTTGATTTTGACTACCTGTATGGTGTTGAGTACTTCGGCTGGAACTTCGACTTGATTGATCTTTTGATCCCAATCTGTCAGCTCTTCTGCACTGATTTTGGTGTTGGAGTCTAGATTATCCTCGTAGACATCAGTAGTATCGGTAATCATATTCAGGAAGTTCCCAAACTGACGGATACCGCCTACTTCTAGTCGGATTAAGAAACGATCCCAAATCGGCGCTAGGTTTTGATTATTGGGTGGAAGTTCATTGGAGGCGGTAACGATCCCGCGTATGTCGACGGAGACATCTTGATCTCCGTTGCGATAGATTTTTTCATTCAATATGGTCAGGAGTGCATTTTGGATCGCCGGACCTGCTTTCCAGATTTCATCTAAAAAGACAATATTGGCACCGGGTAAATAACGATCCGTCAGGCGTTCATATTTATCTTCCTCTTTGAGTTTTTTAATGGATACCGGGCCAAAAATTTCATCAGGTGTACTAAATTTACTCATCAAGTACTCAAAAGATATCCCATCTTTAAAAGCATATTTTAACCTACGCGCGATTAAACTTTTTCCGACTCCCGGAGGGCCCAATAAGAAAATACTCTCTCCAGCCAACGCACTCAACATGGCTAGCTTTACTGCATTTTCTTTTTCATAAAGACCCGCTGAAAGCGCTTCTAGCACTTGGGTTATTCTATGCTTAACTTTTGTGTTTGGACCCTTGTCCACTAGTTGATCTGCCATTGTTATCCCTTATTGCCGATGTACACCACCAGCTTCGATGTAATTTTTTCTGATTTTTTCTTCCTCATTTGCTTCTCGTATATTCAGTACTGCGCCTTTGAAAAAGAGGGTTTTTCCAGCCATTTCGTGATTAAAATCTACTTGGACCTGATCTTCTGTCCAGGAAAGCACCTTTCCGTTATGGGTGTCTCCTTGATCATCTGTCAGGGCTACGAATTGACCTTGACTCAATAGTTCTTCTTCTGTAAATACGGTTCTGGGAACATCAATCTTAAGGTCCGCTCTCAATGGACCATAGGCTTCTTCCGGAGATAGTGTAAATTCAAAAGCAGCCCCTTCTTCGAGTCCCTCTAATTGACTTTCAAAGGCGGGCAATAATTGCTGGTTACCATAGTAAAATTTGAAGGGATAGATAGCGTCCATTTGTTCGAGCACCCGACCTTTGGGGCCATTTTCTCTCAGAGTGTAAGTAAGGGTAATGATCTTATTCGCTTCAATACGCATGTTGCTGTTGATGGTTGCTTCTACAGAAGAACTAGCCAAGGTATAAATTGTTTTTAATTGACCTATTTAATTCATAGAATAGCTCAATAAGAATTGGTAAAGCCGCTCGTATTTCTGTTGGTGGATGGATAAAACCGTACTAGATTGAAGGGCATTTCTGTAAGTGATTCCCAACTCCTTAAAACGGTCTGCGTGCGTTAGCTTGGCCAGGGTGATGCCTCTAATGCAACGATTGATTTGATTATGGATCAGAGGCAGGGCTTGGTTGGGCGACTCATTAAAAAGTTTGTTAAGTCGCTCTAATCTAGAATGTTGATTTAAAAAAGTCCAACCATATTGGTCCAATTGCTTTTGGATTTCTTGAATGGCCTCAGAACAGCTCGCTTCATCCTTTATCTCAAATCGCTCAAAGCTTTTTTCTAATAATTTAGCGATTGGAGTGACCAAGGTAAGGCTATCTGACCTAAAACCCGGAAGCCCATTGGTAAAAGAAAAGGCCAATTGTTCTACCTCATCAGCTCGAATACCTAAATGAACTTCTAAGATACTTGTATCAGGATAATGGCTAAAGGAGAAAATAACACATTGGAATCCAATGGAGGTCAAATGTCTGTATTGTTGAAATGCAGGCACAAAAATGAAGTCCTTATCCTTGAGGTAAGGAGCGATTTGTTGATGAAAGTATTCTTCTATAGGATGGTTGCCGTACAAGCGTTTATTTTTTAGAAGTGAAAAGCTTGTTCTATAAACATCTATAAGAATAATAGGTTCTAAGATTAGTCAATAGAAGCTTTTTTAAATTTTTAAATAAATTTTAACGCCTATTCTGAGCTTTAAAGGTGTCATAATAAGCATTGATAGCGTTACTTTGTAATAATGGTAAAATAAAAAACTACTTATGAAATATCTGTTTGGAATCTTGTGCTTAAGTATGGTCTGGAATATCTCTTGGGCCCAAAATGGACAAAATACACTTTCTTCTAGCGCGGATTCAGATCCAAAGGCTAAAGCAATCCTAAAAAACATGCGGGATAAATACGAAGGGTATACTTCTATTAAAAAGAAAGGAGAAGCTTACCGCGTCGAGATGGCTAGTAATACGGTTATTTCAGATGGGAAAACGCTTTGGATGATCTTAGACCGGAACAAAGAAGTACAAATCAATGATGTACCTGATCCGGCAGATGATGATGTGATACTTTCGCCGGCCTCTTTGTTCTCTTTGTATGAAAAGGATGATTTTGCGTTCTTCCTAGTTGGTCAAACAACAGAAAATGGCAAAGTTGTTCAGAAAATTGAATTCAAGCCATTGGATCAAGAAGCGGATTATTCGAAATTACGGCTAACCGTAGTTAAAGGAAGTAATGAGTTTGTAAGTGTCATTGCTTTTGGTAAAGATGGAAGTCGTTATACGATAACCGTTGATAAATTAACGCCTAATAAGTCACTTGCTGCTGGCCTTTTTACCTTTAAAAAAGGAGATTACCCAGATTATTATGTAGAGGACCTACGCTATTAG
>CAXIDD010000564.1:0-3838 GCA_964021975.1 uncultured Saprospirales bacterium
ACCTTAACCTGCAATATCGTCCTGTTGAAGAGACCATTATTGATCAGGTTAAGGATTTGGAAGCTAGAGGTTTGATATAAACCTACTCTTAATCTCAGCTATTCAAAGCTACCATCGAGCTGGATGGACCGTTCGAAAGGCTTTAGTTGTTTGTCAATTAGTGCCGCTAACTCCGCTCGACTTAGCACTTTTTCGCGTAAATCTTCTGGAATCTCCAGGCTTGGGAGTATCATCTTTAGACTACCTCCGGTGACCTCACCAGAACTATCTAAAGCGTGGTACTCCAAACCACTGCGTTTTAGTCCTGTGATTAGTTCGGTTACCGCCAGACTACTATCTGGATAATACCAAGTTCGATTCGCCCAAAGATAGGGTTCTCCAGTACCTGGTAAAATACCACTAGCAGCTACTCGCTGAATAGCTTTGAATTGTGGATGATCTGGCTTAACATCATACGATGGCACTAAATAACCATTACTAGCTAAAAGAGCTTTTTGCACTTCTCTGACTGCGACCTCACTTGGGATTTGTTGGTTTTGAGCCGCCAAAGCCGCTAATGCACCAGCTGCCTGTCCAATTTGTAAGACGACGGGTTGTAACCTAGAACTACCATTAACAATATTCGAAACCGATATAGCTTTATCTGCCATAATTAAACGATCCACCTCTTTTGGAATTAAAGTACCCAGTGGAATATTAAAAGCAGGAACAGGTGGGAAATCAATTTCCGGTGCGTCTGGAACTTCTTTATGGTGGTGATCAATTGGATAATCTCCTACCGCAATACCCGTTTTGTAGAGTGGGGTCTCCAGTTCATAAGGCGTCAAGATATGGTTGACATTCATTCTGATGATGCCATGAGGTCGTCTGCCCTCTCGGAAATAAGGAATGAGCGGAAGCTGATCATCTGTTGGGAACTCATTTTCTGCAATACCGAGGTTTTTATAGCCTAAGTCATTTTGGATGTAATAAATGAATTGTAAGGTTTTTTGTTTGGCTTGTTCAAAAGCTTCCGCTCTTTCTGTGGGGGACATTTCTACAACGGGTGCATAGTAATCATTACCAAAGATGGGCCAGTTAATCATGTATTTTTCACCGGGCAGCTTGGCATAGGTGAGCATGGTTTCACAAGGATGTGCATCTGAATCTGGATCATCACAAAGCTTTTGGCAGGCACAATAAAAGAGGCTAGGATCATAGTTGGCTGGTTTAGAAATGGTTTTGTCTGCCTCGGGGCCGTAATCTTGTAGAATGGCAGCATAAGTCAAGTCTTGGATAAGGTCATTGGCTACTGTAGGTGCCATTGATTCACCCGATTCAGCGCTTGCGTCCATCCCTAAATCGTAGTTTACACCGAGTTGAGCAGCAACATCCCCCATGTCTGTGCCATCAATGAGGATTTTAGTTTTGATTTGAAAAACTGAATCTCCTTTTTGGGCAGATATTAGCCAACCATCGTCTAAAGCTTCCGCTCCTATAAAGTTGGTTTTTAGATGTACGTCCAATGCTTCGATTTCTTGGGTGATTTTGGTAAATATTTCAGCGCCCACTTTTGGTTCAAACTGTGTATTACTAACCCATCCTGTTAATAAGGCTTCGGGACCACCATAATATTGTTCTAAGCTATCCCGAAATTCACCCCAAATACCAGCGGGAAGATCATGATTACCATCAATGGCACTGACTCC
Organism: uncultured Saprospirales bacterium; assembly: GCA_964021975.1. Lineage (GTDB taxonomy): Bacteria > Bacteroidota > Bacteroidia > Chitinophagales > Saprospiraceae > DATFKA01. The sequence goes on from CAXIDD010000564.1 coordinate 1,689, forward strand.
TGCTGCGGTGAGCATTCCGCCCAACCAGTCGGTAGTTTCTATAATTAGTGTGTGCGCACCCATTCTGGCAGCTTGAATACCAGCGGCAGTTCCTCCGGTACTTCCTCCTATAATAATTACATCCACTTCGCTAGAAGACTGTGTTCGGACACAGGATAAAGTAAAAAGAAGGCAGAAAAGTGCAATTTTTGTGTAAAACACACAGTTTACAAGGCGATTTACATTCATTTAACAAGATTTTTTTATGCTTTGGACAAAATAATTTGGTGGCTTTGAGCGCCAAATCAAAAAATATATATCTTTCCTACCAAATTAAAGAGGATTTATTCCGAATTGAAAATATTTAACGCCAAATTTATATTTTAATCCTCGCCTGTATCATCATCCCTGAACAAAGTTATATTTAGGCTAGTACACATTGATCAAGATAGTGGTCAATGTGATAAGATAATATTGTCTTTACTAAAACCAATTTAATAAATGAAGAATTTTACTTTACTCTCACTACTTCTGCTGTTATTTGCTTTACCAGCAATGGCACAGAAAACAGTCACAGGTACCGTAATTGGAGATGACGGCGAAGGCCTCATCGGTGCAACCGTCCTTGAGGCGGGTACATCCAATGGTACAATTACAGACATCGATGGAAAGTATTCTATTTCAGTAGGAAATGATGCTACTTTAGAATTTTCCATGACGGGTTACTCTACACGAAGAATTACAGTAGGTAATCAAACCATGATCAACACTACATTAGAAGCAGGTGTAGCACTTGACGAAATCGTGGTCACTGCCTTAGGAATTGAAAGAGACAAAAAAGCACTGGGATACTCGGTGACCGAAGTTTCCGGTGAAGATTTCACTGAAGCTCGGGAAATTAACGTAGCCAACTCCTTATCTGGAAAAGTTGCGGGTGTTAATGTATCTAGCACAGCTACTGGATCAGGTGGTTCTACTCGGGTAATTATCCGGGGTAACAGTTCGATCTCTGGTAACAACCAACCATTATATGTAGTGGATGGTGTACCTATTGATAACTCGAACTTAGGTTCTGCCGGTATGTGGGGTGGACAAGATTGGGGTGATGGTATTCAGAGTATCAACCCTGATGACATTGAGACCATGACGGTACTTAAAGGTAACACGGCTGCTGCCCTTTACGGTTTCCGTGCAGCAAACGGTGTAATCTTGATTACGACCAAAAGTGGAAAAGGAAAAGGAAAAGGCATTGGTATTGAGTTCAACTCTAATATTGTTGCAGAGTCTTTATTAGACTTCCGTGATTTCCAAACTCAATTTGGTCATGGTGCTAACGGTATGGCTCCAGCTACTGAAGCAGATGCAATCGCCAATGGATTAGTTTCTTGGGGTGGTCGTCTTGATGGTAGTAATGTCCTTCAGTTTGATGGCGTATCTCGTCCTTACTCTGACGTAGGGTCAAACCTTGATCGTTTCTACAGAACAGGATCTACTTTTACAAATACCTTATCTTTTACTGGTGGAAACGAAGAATTCAATTTCCGTGCCTCAGCCTCTAACCTGGATAACAAAGGTATTATTCCTAACTCTGGTTTGACAAGAAGAAACTTTACCTTAAAAGCTAATGCTAAATTAGGCGAAAAGTGGAATGCAACTATGAGTGGTACTTACGTAAACGAAAGCGTAGAAAACCGTCCTCGTTTATCTGATTCTCCTGGTAATGCCAACTATACGGTTTGGACTTTACCTGCTTCTATTAATGTAGATAACTTAAAAGGAGATCCTAATAAGTTGGGTGCAGACACAGATGGTACAGAGTTGAAGTTTAATGACAACAACTTCGTAACTAACCCATGGTGGGCTGCTAATCAATTTGAAGCAAGCAACACCAGAAACCGTTTGATTGGTAACTTCCAATTGCGTTATGATATCCTAGATGATCTATACATTCAAGGTCGTGCTGGTTTAGATACTTGGTTTGACCGCAGACGTAATCTGACTCCTTATGGGACAGCTTACTCTCCACGTGGTCAGTTGAGTGAAGATAGCCGTACTTTCCAAGAATTAAACTTAGAGTTAATTTTAGGGTATAATAAGCAAATTACAGAAGATGTTTCTTTGAATTTGATTGCTGGAGGTAATCAATTGAGAAATGGAAATGAGCGGGTATC
>CAXIDD010000565.1:0-3832 GCA_964021975.1 uncultured Saprospirales bacterium
GCTTTCAAACCTTACGCCTTTGATGATTCTTTCCTGACTCGCCGTGTTAATCATAGTCTGTCACACGAAGGTAGTATATTGAAAAACTACTACTGGCAAAACATACTTAGTTACAATCAGTTCGACCGGAAAGTGAATTCGTATCGGACTAATTTTGAGGAGAATGAGGAGATTTTCCTGGCAGGAGATTCGACTATTTTTGATACTTACCTGTTTCGTTCTGTTTTTGCTAGTAATTTCAGAGATCGAAAAGTCAATTTTCAATTAGGTACTGAATTAACCCTAGAACAAGGAGCTGGTGGCCGAATTATAGATCCAGACGCTGATCAAATCGGAGAAAGTGAAATAGGAGATTATGCCATTTTCGGAAGTCTTCGCTACCAACCGATTTCTGATCTAACTTTGGAAACGGGACTTCGGGCTACTTATAATACACGCTATGATGCGCCCCTAATCCCTTCTTTTCACTTGAAGTACAAATGGTCTCCGGCGCTCTCTCTAAGAGCTTCTTATGGGAAAGGCTTTCGTAGTCCAAGTTTGAAAGAACTGTTTATGTCTTTTATTGACATCAATCATTTTATTATTGGTAATCCAGACCTTTTGGCCGAGACTTCTGATAATTTTCAGCTTAATGTTGGCTTCAATAAGGAAATTCGTCAACAACGGATCAATCTTAAACTTCAGCTGTTTCATAACCAAATTCAAGATCAAATTCAACTCTTTCCCTTTCTTGATCAGAATGGAACTACCGTACCGACTACCCCTGATTTATCTCAGCAATTCGCCTATTTTAATTTAGAAAAAAACATTACCAAAGGAGCAACTTTAAATGCAAATTATCAGTGGAAAGATTTGGAGTTGGGTGTTGGCATTGCTAATATTTTATTTTATAATCCTCTGAGTGAAGTATCAAATGAGGTGCAAACCTTTACACCTACAACGGAGTTGAGTGGAAAAATTGGCTATCGGTTACCCATGATTGACACAAAATTCAATCTCTTTTTGCGTAAGAATGATCGTTTCATCAGTTATTTCCCAGGTACAGAGAATGGAGAGACGGTAGCTCGTCAACAAACGCAAGACGGTTTTACCATGGTGGATCTAAGTTTTTCTAAATCCGTTTTTAATCAGCGCCTAAACTTAACTGCGGGTGTAAGAAATTTATTGAACATCACGCAGGTCAATGTCAGTGGTGGAAATGCGGGCGTACACAATACAGGTACCGGATTAACGCCAATTGGGCCGGGACGTAGCTTTTTCTTAAGAGCGAGCCTCCGTTTATTTGATAATCAAGCTGCTAAGTTTAAAAACCCTCCTTTGGAAAAACAGCAAAAATCTGCTTTCAATTTATTCCAAAACGATAAACAAACCTACGCCTCTTGGATTGAGAACCGTAATGATGGCGAGCAGGTACTCCAATATGCCGAACGCAAAAACCAGGCATGGACATCTCCCAAGACGATTGCCATTGGTGATCAAAAATGGTTCATCAACGATCTTGAGACGCCACAAATCACGCAATTCCCTCAAAACCCAAAAGCCCTTCTTGCTAGTTGGCTGGTCAATAGTAATCCACGGAACGTATACGATCACCACTTAAGCCTTAGTCAATCTAAAAATGGTGGTAAGCAATGGAGCTCAAGCTTTCGGCCTTATTCAAGTGAAGTCCCTGCATATTATGGTGTTCTAAAATTTGCCCCAATTGCCCATGATCAATTATGGACGGTATGGATGGATGGTCGAGATACGAAGCAAAAAATAAAAGATACAGAAAAGTACTTCCCCAATTTAAAAGGGAAAATGCGTTTGTACACAAGTAGCATCAATAAAAAAGGGAAAGTAGCGCCCGAACAATTCCTGACGGATGATTTCAAAGCGCTCTGTCCTTTTGAATTACAAACCAATGGGGTTGGGGACGTTTTATTAGTTTATCGCAATCAGCAAAACAACATTGTAGTTCAGCAATATCAAAAAAACGAGTGGAAGACCGCCAAGGAAATCCACCAGGATCAATGGGCAACAAAAGTAACAACGGAAGGCCCGATAATGGATATCATCAATGAGCGGGTCGCCATCGCTTGGTATACCGAACAAACCAAGCAAGCCAAACTGCAATTAGCCCTGTCCAATAATAATGGCAATGACTTCGCAATGATTAATAGTCCTGAACTTCCCAAGTTAATTGGACAAATGGACCTAATCTGGCTCGATGAAACAACTTTAGCCCTAGCATGGTTGGAGAAGCAAGATAAACAAACCATCCTTAAATTAGGCCATCTAAATTTGCAGGGGCAAATCACTCATCAAGAAACATTGTTTACTTTCCCAGGGGAAATAGGTCCTAATAAACCTCAATTAGCTTATAGCAAAGGGGAAATCCTCATTGCCTGGAAACCGAATTACCAGACAGACTTGTTGCTTTTGACACGACAATGGTAAAGAGCAGCTTAAGCAGAATCCTGCCGGAGGTAGACAGGTGTTATGTTAAAAATGCTGCATTATATGAAGCTATTTAATCAGCAGATACGATATATTTATGTTTATAACACAAAAAAGCTTTTGGCTACAATGATTAGCCAAAAGCTTTTTATTTTGAAGAGATAGCGGAAGTTTTAAAACTTCCGCTATCCGTCTAGATGACACGCACATGCCTATCACCTTTAATAGTTATTTTTTAATTTCTTGTCAGAATCATTTTCTTAGTATCAGCACCTGTCCTAGTAGCGACTCGGTAATAATATACGCCACCACTACTCAATTGACTTTGATCAATGATCCATTCCTGCTGTCCGGCACGGAAGTTTTGTCTTTGCTGTACTACTACTCTACCCGAAGCATCAAAAACGGTCAAATCTACTTGTTCATCCATTGGTAAGAAAAAGCGGATACTGGTATTGTCTTGGAATGGGTTGGGTTGGTTTTGATACAATTCAAAGTTTTGTGCAAATGCATTAGGCTGGACAAAACTCAATTGCACAGCGCTAACTTGTAGACGGTCATTATAAGCTTCTGGCTTGAGCTGGCGTTGATCCAACTGTAGGAACTCACTTAAACGGCCACTTTCTTTGGCTTGGATACGCATCGTAAAGATTTGTTGTTCCTCCTCTAAATTCAGCCCTTCTACTCCATTTGTATTCCAGCTACTTGCTAAGAACCCTTCTTCATTGAATACGGCAAAGTTACTTTCCTCTAAATGATCTAACTGGCCATTCAAGTCCATTATTTCCAAAGCATTGGCATCAAAACGAAGGCCAAATTGATATCCAGCCAATTGTCTAAAGCTAGAAGCCGTAATATTAACATCATAAGTATTACCCGCCTGTAGAGGCTGATCTTCTAGCAAGAACTCTAAGGTTTTACCACTGGTTCTAGGTGCTAAAGCATTAATTTGATCTGTAGTACCACCAGGGTCGGCACTTCCATTAACATCACCTAATTTTATTGCAACGAAATTCTGAGCGTAATCAACCCCAATTTGGGTCATATCCAAATATCCAGGAATGGCATCCAAAAACGGATTGGTAGGGTCGGTAAATTCAAAATCATCAGGAATAAACCGCCAAGGCGTATTGTCATTTAGTGTTAGATCAATAGAAAGAATAACCTTTCTCATGTTGATCAAATCCAGAGTAGATATTCTACCAGACATATCCACATCCGCCGCAAGAATCTTATAGGGAGAATCCAACATTTGTCGATTGAGAATATGCATCTGCACTAAAATTAAATCCAGGGTAGATAAGCCATTATCGTGATTATCCTCCTTGTATAATTGAAGGGTCTTTTGATCACAACCAGGAAGTGCATCAAAGTTAAAGGATCCATCTTCATC
>CAXIDD010000566.1:0-3812 GCA_964021975.1 uncultured Saprospirales bacterium
AATACATCTAACCGCCTAGGTTTTGAATCAGATAATTCGGGAGAAGTCAAACTTAAAGCTATTAATCCAACTACTCAAAAAGAACTGCCAGAGACTTTTGTAGCAGCAACGGAACAGGAAGTTAATAAGGCTGTACAAAAAGCGCAAGAAGCGTGGAAGGTATATCGTTCAACTTCCGGAACTCAGAAAGCCCAGTTCCTACGCACCATTGCCTCCGAAATTGAAGGACTCGGTGAGCAGTTAATTAGTCGAGCATGTAAAGAAAGTGGATTGCCGAGTGGGCGGATTACTGGAGAACGTGGTCGGACTTGTGGGCAACTGCGCTTATTTGCCGACTTAGTGGAAGCAGGCCATTGGGTAGATGCCGTGATTGATCCGGCGTTGCCAGATCGCAAACCCAATCCTAGGGTAGATATCCGTAGAATGTTACAAGCCATGGGACCGGTTGTGGTATTTACGGCAAGTAACTTCCCATTAGCTTTTTCTACTGCGGGTGGAGATACAGCCTCGGCACTGGCTGCTGGTTGTCCGGTGATTGTAAAAGCACATCCTTCGCATTTAGGAACCAATGCCCTAATCTCTGAGGCTATTCTTCGGGCAGCCCAAAAATGTGGTATGCCGGATGGGGTGTTTTCTAATGTACAAGATGCGTCCTATGCCGTTGGTACGCAATTGGTGCAGCATCCCGATGTAAAAGCTGTCGCTTTTACTGGATCGATGCGTGGAGGAATGGCCTTGCATAAAGCAGCCATGGAACGCTCTGAACCCATACCTGTATTTGCAGAAATGGGCAGTACCAATCCGGTCTTTATTATGCCGGATCTACTAAAGGGAGATGCCCAAAAAGTAGCTCAACAAGTAACGGATTCTGTTAATTTAGGCGCTGGTCAGTTTTGTACCAACCCAGGGATGGTGTTGGTATTAGATGATGATTATACGGCCACATTTGTAAAGTCACTAGCTAGTACTTTTGCGGAGAAAGAAGCCAGCACTATGTTGAACGAAGGTATTTTTAAATCTTTTGAACAACAAAAAAATGCCTTTCTACAAGAAGATGCAGTTGAAGTCACTTATATAAGTCCAGTTGAAAAATCAGCTTGGAAGGGATTTCCTGCGGTAGCTACAACAACTGGTAGAGCATTGCTCCATAATCCAAAATTACACGAAGAAGTTTTTGGACCGTTTACACTGGTCATCAAATGTAAAGATCTCTCAGAAATGAAGGCGGTCGCTTCGGAGCTTCATGGTCAATTAACAGCTACTATTCTAGGCCCAGAAGAGAAATTGATTAAATGGAATGACTTAGCCAATATCTTGCAAGAAAAAGTAGGTCGATTAATTTTTAATGGTTTACCAACGGGCGTTGAAGTAGGATATGCCATGCAACATGGAGGACCATTCCCCGCGACAACGGATAGTCGTTTTACCTCAGTGGGTACAGATGCTATTAAGCGGTTTGCGAGGCCAATAGCTTTTCAAAATTGCCCGGATGGGATGTTGCCGGCTGCTTTAAAAACAAATAATCCACTGAACTTGGTTCGTACCGTCAATGGTGAAATTGCGCAACATTAAGAAATGAGAAAGACCTTTTTTTGTATTGATGCACATACTTGTGGTAATCCAGTCCGATTAGTAGCTGGTGGTGGACCCTTGCTCAATGGCAATAGCATGATGGAGCGTCGGCTTCATTTCCTTGAGTCTTATGATTGGATTCGTAAAGGTTTGATGTTTGAGCCACGCGGACATGATATGATGTCAGGCAGCATCTTATATCCACCTAACGATCCGGCTAATGACATTGGTGTTTTGTTTATTGAGACCAGTGGTTGTCTCCCGATGTGCGGCCATGGGACCATCGGTACCGTAACCATCGCATTGGAAGAAGGTCTGGTCCAACCCAAAGTACCTGGAAAGTTGCGATTGGAAACGCCTGCTGGACTAGTACGGGTAGAATATCAGGAGGAAAACAAGAAAATTAAATGGGTACGGCTGACTAATATTCCTTCTTTTTTATACAAAGAAAATCTGGAGGTGGAGTGCCCTGATTTAGGTTTATTGACGGTAGATGTAGCCTACGGAGGAAATTTTTATGCGATTGTTGATCCACAAAAGAATTTTTCTGGTATCCAGAATTATACCGCAGGGGATTTGATCCGCTGGAGTCCTGTTGTTCGAAAAAGATTAAATGACTTGTACCACTTTGAGCATCCTTTGGATCCGAATATCAAAGGGATGAGTCATATGCTTTGGACAGGGGATACCTTGTCGGAAAATGCAGATGCACGGAATGCGGTTTTTTATGGAGACAAAGCCATAGACCGTTCTCCTTGTGGTACGGGTACCTCAGCAAGAATGGCTCAATGGGCCGCTAAAGGAAAGTTAAAGAAGGGTGATACCTTCGTTCACGAAAGTGTGATTGGTAGTCAATTCATAGGTAGGGTAGAGGAGGAGACAACTTGTGGCCCTTTCCCCGCGATTGTCCCATCCATCCAGGGATGGGCTAAAGTAACTGGCTACAATAACATCATTATTGATGAAGAAGATGATCCCTACGCTCACGGTTTTCAGGTAATATAATGGTGTACCAACGGAAAATCTTCCGTCGGTCATGAACCTTTCCCTCTAGGTTATTTTATAACGATAGCTAATATTTAACAACAACAAGGAAGCATATGCAAGTACACATCATTGGCGGTGGCATCATAGGGTTAAGTACGGCTTGGTACTTAGAACAAGCGGGGTATGAAGTGACCGTAATTGATGCGACCAACTTGGAAGATGGCACTTCTCATGGGAATGCTGGAATGATCGTCCCAAGTCATTTTGTCCCATTGGCCGCACCCGGTGTGATTGCTCAAGGGATGCGTTGGATGTTGAATAGCAAAAGTCCTTTTTATGTCAAGCCTCGGTTGAGCATGGAGCTGGCCCAATGGCTGTGGCAGTTTTATCGATCCTGTACTCCTAGAAATGTAGCGCAGGCCGTTCCTGTTTTAAGGGCCTATAACGAATGGAGTAAACAACTGTATCAAGAATTTGCACAGTCGCCGGATTTTGATTTTTGTTTTGAAAAAAAAGGACTTTTAATGCTCTATCGGAAATCTTCAACCGAACACGAAGAGCACGAAATGGCTGAACAAGCTGCTGCCCTTGGAATGGAGGTAGAAATATTGGATGCCAATGCCGTTAAAAAGTTAGAGACTGGTACCGAGGTGGAGGTTTTAGGTGGCGTTTTTTATCCTGGGGATGCTCATTTATACCCCAATTTATTTATCCATCAATTGTATCGACAACTGCAAGCCAAGGGCGTAAAGTTTCTAACAGGCAGAACCCTACAAGATTTCCGGACCTCTAAGCAAGGTGTATCCGAATTAATACTAGATGATGGTCAGCAAATTAATTGCCAGAATGTTGTGTTAGCGGCAGGAAGCTGGACAGCAAAATTGGCCCGGAAAATAGATGTAAAAATCCTCCTACAAGATGGCAAAGGATATTCCACTACCATCGAAAAACCTATTGAAAGACCAAGTATACCTACCATCTTGACCGAAGCCAAAGTAGCCATCACGCCCATGGGCGAAGACCTAAGAATTGGAGGGACTCTGGAAATTAGTAACCTTTCCTCCAGAATTAACCAAGCAAGACTTCAAGGTATTCTGGAAAGTTTACCCCAGTATTACCCCAATCTAAAAGTAGATTTCCCCAAAACGGAGTCGGTCTGGCATGGGTTTCGTCCGTGTACTCCAGATGGCTTACCCTATATGGGGTATTCCAAAAAATATAAAAACCTTTTCATTGCTACCGGACACGCCATG
>CAXIDD010000567.1:0-3805 GCA_964021975.1 uncultured Saprospirales bacterium
TCGATATTGTTTTAAACAATTAATGAGGTAGTCTGTTTTGTCTTTATTAAAATATAAAAACCGTCCATAATTGGATGGGAACACCTTCGCTTGTCCGAAGCAATCATTTTCTTTACACAATTCTTTAAACAGCTCAATTTTCAATAATAGCTCCGATTGATCCTGGCAGATCCTTCCTAAAACATCCGCCTTAGCAAGCATTGCCAAATGTTTTGTATTGACTACTTGACTGGCATAGATTACCGCTTTAGCGGGATCTTCTTTGGTTATTGCCCAAATCGGCAGACCATGTAGTCGAACTAGCTTACAGATTTGCTCTCTGACCTCAAAAGGAGTGTTCATTTCTTTATATAAGATGACTCTAGCGGTAAACTCCCCCTTCTTGGCATGTCGGGGAGATACAATTCTAACTTTCCCGTCTAAGTCTTCTTCTACAGTAGTGGATCTTTTTTCGACATCGTGCAATAAGCTTGCTGTAATCAAGATGTGTTTGTCTTGTGCTGAAAGGTTTTGAAATTCGGGTAGTTCAATTAATGCTGCTACCACCATTTGAGTATGGATATATACATCTCCTTCAGCATGCCATATTGGATCTTGAGGAACACCTTGCATGTCCATTATCCAAGCATAAGATTGAGATAAATTTTCCCAATCCAATGGCTGATCAATTTCATATTTTGGGAACTTCCACATTATTTTTGCTTACTTAGATGTTCATAACCATACCAATTGTATTTAGCATAGTCTAATAATGGAGCCGGCTTCCAAGTCTTTGACCAATGCACATCCGTTTTAACATGTGCGGCTCTCACCAGCTTAAAAAGGTTATTGAATTCATTCGGTGCCACTTTTATTTCTCCTTCGTTGGTTTTAAAGGGCCCAGCATTTCTAATCACAAAACCTTCCGAGCAATCTTTTCCGGTGATTGGATCATATCCTCCAAGCTTGCCAGATGTTTGAATGTATTCTTCCCAAGTGCTCCCCAGGTTAGTAGTCAACCAATTTTCTAGAGCCTTATTTTCAGTGACCTTAGGATTGAAAAAATCTTTTAATGACACCTGGATTTTTATTTCGGGTACCACCGGAAAATCTAATAATTCGGCGTAATACTTTACTTCTTCCCAAGACAACCAAGTATCTCCTTCTCGGACGGCAAACACATAAAAATAGGACTCGAGTTCTCGATAAGCAATGGAATGGATACCATACATGTTTTCTCCAAAAACCTCCAAGTCGTTTAAATCGTTTTTGATTAATCCCCAGCGATCTCTAAGTGGCTTATCCCATGGATGATTAGAAGGTGCCATATGTGATCTAGCAAATAAGCCATATTTATTGAAGCAGTTATTTTGTCCATCTAACTTTTCAGTGAGTACCAATTCATCCATTTTAGCGAATGAAGTCAGGTAGCCATCGGGCATGAATCGATCATCAGATGTAGTGCCGAGACTGATCTGTGCATGAAGGCTTCTACAATATTTTTTGGATGGATTCATTTTTGCAATACTACTGCGAAAACTATTATTTAAGTGCTTAATAATAATCCAAGTAGCCAAAAATAAGTTCCCTCAACTATTCATAATACCGAATAACTTGTCCTCTGCCTTTCCCTTCTACACTTCTCACATAAGCATTGACCGCCTTGGTCATGGGAATAGGATTATGCCCTGGGAAATAATCTTTGTATTTCTCATAAGCATCTTCAACCATTCCAAGCGAAACAACATTAACGCGTATTTCGTTTTCAATCTCTAAATCTACTGCTTTCACAAAGCTGTGAATGGCTCCATTTACCATAGCAGCGCTGGTAGTTTTCACTACTGGGTCATCAGCTAGAATGCCGGTCGATAAAGTTATAGAACCACCTTTGTTCAGGTATTTTCTTCCGATTCGGACCACATTAACCTGGCCCATTAACTTACTTCTAAGGCCGATGTAGTAGTCTTCTTCAGTTAAGTTGTGAAAGTTATCCCATTTGGCTTCTCCAGCAATACAAACAATAGCATCTAGCGGACCAATTTCTTGAAGCGCACTTTCTATAGAGGTACTATCGGCAATATCCAATTGAACATCACCGTCAGATCTTCCGGCAATTAGGACTTCGTGTTTGGTTTTAAAATAATCCGTGACTTTACGACCTATGGTTCCTTTTCCTCCAATAATTAATATTTTCATTGCTTTCGTTTTTCTTTAAATGATCAGACCGTTCACCAATTTATTTTGAAGGCATTTATTATGCTAAAGTCCAACACATTTTCTTACTCAATTACATATAAAAATGCTTCCATCTCCAAATATCCAAACAGTTAGTCTGACAAATATCCTCTATTTTGAACAATAACACCTCATCTTCTGGTTTTGGTTGAAACCCTTCTTTACGAATCATTTGTTTGACTAAATAGGTTTTATTTCTCATCCAAGATCCACCAGATACTTCAGCTCTTGCAAAAATCTTCAAAAAATGCCGATCAGAATATACATAGAAGCCAATACTATTTATGCTGGTTTACATCTAAAAAAGGGCATGGTACTCTATAGAGCGACCCTCAATCTTTTGGAGCAACAACTTCCGCCCAATTTTATGCGTGTCCATCGGTCTTTCATCCTTAATTGTGATTACATCAAATCCTTAAAATACCTCAATAATAGTACCTATCAAATCACCATGATCAATGAAGATGTAGTCATTTCAAGTAGAAGGTACAAAGATGGTATCACTAAGCATTTAGCTTAATTAAGAAGCTATTTAGGATTTATCTAATGATCATGATGCGCTTCCAAATGCTGTCTTAATAAATCTTTCCCATAATCATTCCCATTGGGTGTTCTCACTACGGTATGGATATGATTCCTAGAAGGCCCTTTAATATCTGAGGGGACACCCACTGGTGATTGATGGTCAAACTCTATCATAACAACGGGACTATGTATTCGGTAGTAGAAAACACCATCTTCTGAAGTACCCCCTACCCACGCAAACCAAGTATTATCTAAGTGTGTACGGACTTCTTCCATTTTTATTTTTGCATGTCCTTCACGCATATTGTTGATGTACATGGCGACCAAAGCTAATAAGTCCTCCTGTTGGGTGCTGTACATTTTAGATACAGATAGACCAGTATAATCTATAATTTGATTGTCTCGAAAAGCTTCGGTTAGGTTATTATTAGTAATTTTCTCTTCCGAGATGGTTGCTTGCTTTTGAAAGGCTAAAGGAAGTCCTTTCATGAAGGCTAAGCCAATATTTTGTTCATCTTGGAACAAGGTATTCCCTTTATATTTCCCCGCTTTTGTAACGACCGGTTCCGCCCCCATAAAGGTGGGCGTCATTACAACTTGATCTCCGAGTATGAAATAGTTAATCACTAAATGGTGCCCATCCAGTTGCCAACCCCAAGGTTCGTTTTCAGATGGTGTCCCTAGGATACTTAGAAAATACAACTCCTCATCAAAATCTGGATTGCCATTTTTAATTTCTTTAAGTCGTTGGTCTGTTTTCATGATATCCTTACTTAATTGAAGGCCTTTGGCGCTCAATGCCGTCTGAAGTAAACTAAAAGCAGCTTCTTTTTGAATGTCAGACATTTCCTTCAGGCTAATCCCTTGCCTTTTGTAGATTCCATTGTCCACATTACTCCATTTCCGCCATTCCTCTGATTGAATATCAAATAAAGTTTTCTTTTTTTGCCCCTCATGCAAAGAATTCAAAAAAGTCTCCGCTGCGGATTGAATAACTTGGGTGGAAACGCCCGTTGATTTTATGGAGAACAGGTCCTTCTCAAGACCTGAACTTGTAGTTATTCCA
>CAXIDD010000568.1:0-3798 GCA_964021975.1 uncultured Saprospirales bacterium
AATTTACCGCAATGCCTTTGGATCCAGTACGAGATTCGAATGGTGAATGGTTGAAAATTACTATCAACCTCCAAGGACGTACGGTGTACGCTAAAATTTGGTGCCTTAAAGTAGGTCGAGTACCTCTTTATCTATTAGATACGGATATCAGCGAAAATAACTGGGAAGATCGTGCTTTAACCCACCAACTATACGGTGGAGACAACGAACACAGGCTTCGACAAGAAATCCTACTTGGGATTGGGGGAATCAAAGCTTTGGAAGCAATCCGCTACGAAGCAGATATCTACCACTGTAATGAAGGACATGCCGCTTTCATGACTTTAGAACGCTTGAAAGGATATATTCAGCGGAATCAATTAAGTTTTACAGAAGCAAAAGAAGTGGTCCGTTCCAGTTCTTTGTTCACCACTCATACACCTGTACCTGCCGGTCACGATTATTTTGCAGAAGATTTACTGCGTAGTTACCTTTACGGATATACCCATGAATTAGGAATTAATTGGGATCAGTTTATGGAGTTAGGCAAAATTGATCGCCACAATGGACACGAATTATTTTCTATGAGTCACCTAGCGATTCGTTTGTGCCAGGAAGTCAACGGTGTGAGTGAGCTGCACGGTAAAGTTTCACAAGAGATGTTCAAAGTCTTGTATCCGGGCTTTAATCACAAAGAACTACACATCGGGTTTGTGACAAATGGGGTGCATTACCCAACCTGGGTATCCAATGAATGGCACCAGGTTTTGAGTAAAAAACTTGGAAAAGAGTTTGTTCACCAACAGTCAGACCCAAAGCAATGGGAAGCCGTAGCGGAATTACCAAGCAAAGAAGTACACCAGATTCGGACGAGGTTAAAAGAGCGTTTGTTGAACTATGTACGGAAGCAAATTAGAGAAGACCTAACCCGTCGGGGAGATCAGCCAAGCACAATATTCCAGATCCTAAATGGTATTGATGATCGGGCATTGGTTGTTGGGTTTGCGCGTCGTTTTGCTACTTACAAACGAGCAGATTTGCTATTCCGTAATTTAGATCGTTTAGATAAGTTAGTGAATAATCCAGAGCGGCCGGTAATTTTTATTTTTGCTGGAAAAGCACACCCGGCAGATCAACCTGGGCAGCAATTAATAAAAGATATCATCCACGTTTCCAAAAAACCACAATTCGCAGGTAAAGTAATCTTCCTGGAAGGTTATAATATGGAAATGGCTAAGTTTTTGGTACAAGGCGTCGATATTTGGTTAAATACTCCTACCAGGCCAAAAGAAGCTTCGGGGACTTCAGGTATGAAAGCCGCGATGAATGGCGTCATGAACTTTAGTGTCTTAGATGGTTGGTGGGCAGAAGGTTACCGGGAAGATTCTGGTTGGGCCTTGCCTTTAGAGCGTACTTACAGTGACCAAAGTCTTCAGGATGAACTAGATGCAGAAACACTATATAGTACTTTCGAAAATGAGATTATCCCAACTTACTTTAACCGAAACGATGCAGGTATCTCCGAGCAATGGATTACCCTGGTGAAAAATATCATCACAAAAGTAGGACCACACTTCACCATGAAACGGATGTTGGACCACTACTACGAGCGTTTTTATGATAAAATTGCCAAAAGAGGCACGGACTTAAGGGACAAAAACTTTAAGAAAGCCCATGATTTGGTCAATTGGAAGAAGCATGTCACCTATAAATGGGGTGCCATTCATGTCATTGATAAAGAAGTTTTTGATACCGATAACTATTCTATGAAAGTAGGTGATCAAATGCAATCAAAAGTGAAGTTATTCCTGGATGACTTACTTGCAGAACATATCGGCTTGGAGTTGGTGTTTTTTAAACGTGTTGATGAGGAAAAACTCGAATTGATTCGTACTCAGGAGTTAGAAGTCACTGCTAAAGATGGCCAAACTGCTACCTACGAAACAACCTTAGGTCTAGATATCTCAGGCGTTTATGAATATGGCTTTCGCTTGTTCCCAAAACATCCAGATTTACCACACCGCCAGGATTTAGCCTTGGTGAAATGGATTTAAAATAGCTTCTTATAGCTGAAGTTTCAAATGATAGCCGAAGTTTTAAAACTTCGGCTATTGTATTTTACTTGTTGTTAGGAAGTCTTACTCGGCAGTATGAATTTATATTTGACGCTTTGAAACTGTACTTCAAACCTTACAGCACAATAAAAGAGGGCGCAGCCCGAGGACCGTTTAAGTCGTAAAAATCCAGGTACCTCTTTAAACCTCAAAGCACCAGACTAGTCTAATTAAAAAACTAGTAAACCATGCGCTTGTTTCCTTTCATTAGTTTGTTGCTCTTATTTTCAGCCTGTGAGGACTCCTCAAGTATTGAACCAATACAAGAACAAGAAAATAATTTCTACTTTCCCCCAATTTCCTCCGATGCTTGGGAAAAAGTGTCACCTAATACACTTGATTGGGATGAATCAAAAATTCCAGGTCTATATGACTTCTTAGAAACCAACAATACACGGGCGTTTATTGTCCTCAAAAATGGTAAGATTGCATTGGAGGAATACTTCGGTAAAACCATTCTTGGTGTAGGAGACTTTCAGCAGAACTCCACTTGGTATTGGGCCTCAGCAGGTAAGACACTGACCGCCTTTCTAGTAGGTAAAGCTCAGGAAGAAGGTTATTTGGATATTACAAATCCTAGCGCTGACTACTTGGGCATTAATTGGACTAGCTTACCTGTCGAAAAAGAGGAGCTAATCACCGTACGCAATCAACTGACCATGACCACGGGCTTAGATTACCGAGTAGATGACCCTTTCTGTACAGATCCTGCCTGTTTGCAGTACCGCAAAGATGCTGGTGAACAATGGTATTATCACAATGCACCCTATACCCTTTTAGATCAAGTAATCGAAAATGCAACTGGAATTGATTACAATGATTATATGGATACCCAACTAGAGCAAACCGTAGGGATCGGAGGCACTTGGCGTCAAAGTGGTTTTAATAATGTCTATTGGAGTACCGCTCGCGACGCTGCCCGCTTCGGACTTTTGATACTCAACAAGGGCGATTGGGATGGCCAGACCATTATGCAGGACAAAGACTACTTCGAGGATATGATTACCAGCTCTCAATCCCTAAACCCTTCTTATGGTTACCTTTGGTGGCTCAATGGTAAGAATACTGCTATTTATCCTGGCTTGGGTGTCTCTCTTCCCGGCCCATTATCCCAAAACGCACCAGCTGATGCTTTTGCAGCTATGGGTAAAAATGGGCAATTTATTATTGTAGTACCCAGCGAAGATCTCGTAGTTGTCCGCATGGGGCAATCACCCGGAGATGCCTTAGTCCCTATCTCATTCCATGACGAAATGTGGGAGAAATTGATGGAAATCTTATGATACTGAAAGCTACAAACTATGCTATCGGAAGTTCAAAGCTTCCGCCATCAATAACCTAAAAGTGCTAACATCGACTCTGAAGATTGTTCTTCTTGATACAACTGATCCACCAAATTTCCTTTTTGGTCCTTATAAATCAGAATATGTTTAGGCGCAGGAATCAGGCAATGTTTAATACCGCCGTAGCCACTAATCGAATCCTGGTAGGCACCAGTATGGAAGAATCCCAAATATAAAGGCTCCTGGTCGTCTTCTTTATAGGCCGGAAGATAGACTTGACTTTCGTGGACTTCAGAATTATAATAATCTGAGTTGTCACAACTTAGGCCGCCGATATTGACCTTGCGGTATTCGTTGTGCCATTTATTGATCGGTAGCAGGATGAAACGCTCACCAATACCCCAGGCATCCGGGATGGTATT
>CAXIDD010000569.1:0-3792 GCA_964021975.1 uncultured Saprospirales bacterium
GTAAAGGGCGAGCTTACCTCCGGCCATAGTGTTGCTTCTGATGTTGCTGCGCTTTTTTCTTTTTCTTTGGGGCCTTGATGACCCCTTCTTCCCGCGCCCACTTGGCGCTTTGAGCCGCAAGCTTTCGTCGGTCGAGCATGTCGTCAGCGCTCTCGTGCTTCTTCAAAATCACCTTGCTCAATGGCCTCCCTTACAGCAGGCAAAGTTTTCACTCCATAGCCCGTATAAAAACCAGGTGCATAAATATGATGCCTAAACCAAGGCCGTCGAGGTAAACCTTGCTCCCTAGTTAAGGAGCGTTCCATATCCTTCAATAAAGCGTTGAGCTTTGGCGCGTTTTTCGACTGATAATCAAAACTTTGTACAGCTTGGTTAAAAGCATTTGCCTGGTGCTCTAATCCTTTCATTGCATTTTGTAAAGGTGCAAAATTAAGGTAAGGAATATCTGTTTTAACTTTAGGTAACTGAATATCTGCTTTAGGATCATTGACCAATTCAAAAACACCACTCTTTAAAAGGCCATTATTCATCCCTACTTCATTACGAAGTTTTTCGGTAAGCCCAGTTACTTCAGAAAGGTATTTCTGAACCGTTCGATTAAAATGCTGAAACTCGAACGGTAAAACCTCGGCATTCGCTAAGCGCAAGGTCGTCCGACCAGCAACTTTTGCCAAAGCTACTCCATAGGAAAAGTCGGGATCTTTAAATCTCTTGTAATGACTGTAGGAGTCATACATCGTATGGTATTCACCGCCGGAACTCTCTCCTCCAAAACCTAGATTAAATGATGCTACACCAATGTGCTGGAAAAAAGGCGAATAATCAGATCCAGAACCTAGCGCTCCCAAAGGAAAGTATTTCCATGAAGCCCTGCCATTGGCTAGTTCTACGGCATTTCTACGTGCAAAAACGGATCCTCCTTTTTGTGGATCCTCGACAACGTGTGTTATTTGATCAAAGAATTTTTCTAAGGTATGAGATCCACCAGCACCCAGATAACCTCTTCCTGTTCCATCGGTATTGATGTAGGCTACTGCTTTCTGTTTGAGTTCGGCTTCGTGGGTTTCCACCCATTCTGTGGAGCCAATTAAGCCAGGTTCCTCTGCCCCCCAAGCACAATAGACGATGGTTCTTTTGGGACGAATTCCTTTTTTAGCCAGTTCAGCCACCGCTCGTGCTTCTTCCATAACCGTAACCATTCCACTAACAGGATCAGCTGCACCGTGTACCCAAGCATCGTGGTGGTTGCCTCGGATAACCCATTCGTCTGGATAGGTGCTCCCTTTCATAGTAGCAATCACATCATAGGCAGGCTTCATATCCCAGTTAAACTCGAGTTTTAAGCGGACTTTAGCTGGACCAGGGCCAATATGATAAGTAATGGGTAAAGCCCCCTTCCACTTGGAGGGAGCGACGGGACCTTTCAAGGCTTTTAATAAAGGTAAGGCATCATGATAAGAAATAGGTAATACAGGTATTTTAGTTAATGCGTTTGAATCTTCTTTCTTTATCCGTTTAGCATCATCCGTAGCACCATAACCAGGTGTTAGGACATCTCCGGGAGAAGAAGGTAAATCCATCACGGCGCCTCGTTGCACACCGTACTCATTTTTATAGGGTCCTTCCGGATAAACATCCCCTTGGTAGTAGCCATCATCCATGGGGTCAGAATAAATAATACATCCAATGGCGCCCTTTTCAGCTGCTAATTTAGGTTTGATCCCACGCCAGGAACCGGCATATTTAGCAATCACAATCTTGCCTTTTACATCAATGCCCCGTTTGTCTAATTCTTCATAGTCTGAGGGTATTCCGTAATTAACAAAAACCAAATCGGCAGTTACATCGCCGTCTATTGAGAAGGCATTATAGCCTGGAAGTGCTTCTTCCGTTTGAGCAGAAGCCGGATCTCCAGCTACTGGAGGTTCGGTAAGGCTGGCTGTGTATTTGGTTGGAGCAGTCATTTCCAGTAGCCTAATTTTAGGTGTTGGAAATAGAATATCAAATTTTTCGACTTTCACATCGTAGCCCCATTCCCGAAATTTACCGGCCATAAAATCTACCACTTTTTTATCATAAACAGAACCTACGTGATGTGGCCTGGCCGTCATGTATTTCATCCATTCATCTAAGTTGCCAGCTTTTAAAAGTTGATCGTAGGCTTCCTCCATCTCTAATTGTTTTTCAGCAGACGCTTTGGAGAACCCTAGTAAGTTTTTGGCATTTGTTTGGGCATTAATATTGGATATTAGAAATACCATTAGGAGTAGAATCGGAATACCTTGTAATCGCATATGTCTTGTTTTTTAGTGTAGTATAGTTATGCTTCTCAAAATAGTAATTTTTTTTTAACCCTGTAAGGCATATAAATTCAATTAAGAATAGCTTCTAAGCCTTAAAAAATGAATACAAGCGGGACAATTCTCTGCCAGTTCAACTATTTTTTAGTTCTTTAACTAAATTTTAGTTGATTTAACGAAAAATTAGTTATATACTTGTGGAAACAATTATAACCAATGAGAAAGTTGAACAGTAAAGAAGAACAGATCATGCAGATTCTTTGGCGCTTAGAAAGGGCTTTTGTCAAAGAAATACGGGCTGAAATGGATATGCCCAAACCACCTATTACCACGGTTTCGTCCATTGTCCGCAAGCTAGAATCCGAGGGTTGGATTGGTTTTGAAGCCTTTGGCAAAACCTACCGTTACTTCCCGATTATAGAAAAAGAGCGTTACCTAAAGTCTTCCTTCAAGCGAATGCTCAATAACTATTTTGATGGTTCTCCCAGCCGTTTGTTATCCTATTTCGTCAAAGAAGAGGACGTAGATGCCGAAGAACTCACCCGACTGTTGAAAGAAATTGAAAACGATTCTGATACCCCTTAAAAACTAAGCTCGTGCAAAATGAATTTCTCAGAGTCTTGCTAGAATTAAATCTATGTTTAATTATTGGCTACCTACTCTATTATTTTCTATTTAGAAAAAACAACCGCCATTATTGGAATCGGATTTTCCTAATTGGCTGGCCAATATTGAGCTTACTGATTGCTACTGCTCAAATTAATTGGACGGTTTGGAAAACAGTTATTCCACAGGAGACTGTGGTAATTAGTCCATTAGAAGAAATCCCTTCTATTAATCCCGAAGATATCATTATTCCCAGTCTAAGTGGAGATCCAATAAAAGTTCGAGCTCATGCTCAAAACTGGCAAACGTTCATTGGATTTTGGCAACAAAACTGGCGAAATCTTTACTGGTCAGGTGTTTTTGCATTCGCGGTAGTTTTTCTATTTCGTTTGGCCCATATACAGTATTTGATTTACTATTCCACACCGATTCAAAAAGGGCAGTATACCTTGCTTGAACATCCAAACTTACAAACCATTTTTTCCTTTGGAAGATATATTTTCAACCCTAAAGGTCGTGTTATTCATCCAATGATCTTGGACCATGAACTGGTACACATCCGACAGCGGCATTCTATGGACTTATTGTGGATGGAGCTGCTGGTTATCTTCAATTGGTTTAATCCCGTCATCTATCTATATCAAAAAAACCTAAGGGAAACTCATGAATTTATTGCAGATCAATCGATGGTTCAACGGTATGGTCTATTAGAATACGCTCGCTTGGTGGTCAGTCAAGCAACCAAACAAAAATCACCCGCGTTGGGTACACCCTTCGCAGCATTTACTAAAAAAAGAATTTTAACTATGAAAACCAATACAAGCAATCCTTGGTCTCGCTTACGCTATGGTATCGTCTTACCTCTATTTCTAGTCTTATTGACTGC
>CAXIDD010000570.1:0-3790 GCA_964021975.1 uncultured Saprospirales bacterium
ACGGAGCCTTGATGCGTAGGGTACAAATGGAAGTACGGGCTCGAGTCAATAATCAAATACCGGTACTTGGAAAAACGGATCTAGCAGATGAGGACCTACAGTTCCTTCGGAATGAAATGAAAAGCCCTCCTGAAACTTTTGAGATTGCCTGTCGGGAAGTATTTGATGGGATGGAATGGTACCTCAATGCTGGGGCTATCAATGGTATTATCCCCGCGAATCAGGAAAGTAAAGCACAAGTTATGCTCACCGATGGCAGTGAGCGTGTCGTGGATATTCTCCTGGTTAAAGGCATGGAATCTATTTTGGATGCTCAGGTTTTTACCAAAGAAGATGAAACCAAAAATTTGGAGGCGGTCATTCATGTTATGCCTTTTGCACAAGTAGGGGTAGCTTACGATCCGCAAGTAGATCAAATAGCAAAGGCTGCAATGGATAAATATTTTAAAGAGAACTCCTTTAAATACATTCATAAAGCCGTTGAAGGAGAGACACCTAGTTATATCGTAAAGGTTATCCCTGATTCCAAAGTGGCGAAAGCTTATATTTTGACACGTCCAGGAAGTGATATGCCCGTTTTTATGCGTAACGCTAATCCTGTGAACTTGTTATTAGATGCTGAAAAAGTTGGTAAATGGGAGAATACTTTATTATTGGCCAATCAGGAAACCCAAATTGCCAGATCTGATATTCAAGTTAGTTGTCGAATTTTGGAAGGAGAAGACTATTCAGGTGTTTATCAAATTCCAACTCAAAGTTATGAAAGAGGGAAGGCGTTTAAAGATGCTAAATTCTCTGAGCCAATCCAAAACCCTGATTCCTTAGCTGTAAACTATAAAAAGAAAGACGGAAAATATATTGCTCCAGCACTTTCGCTTGATATTTCCAACCTTTCGCCTTTTCAAGATTATTGGATAGGCGCTCTTTATTTGGACAGTACTTTTGGCATAAATAAAGACACTTTGGAGGTGCAAACCATCAAAGCGAATGGTCAGCAAGTGACCGAATTAGAGTTTCGATCCGGAGCTATCCGTTTGCCATTTCTTCCCATCAGCCTAGATCCTTTTTACCACGAATATGGGGTGTCAGAAATAACAGATTATATAATTTTAGTGGTTGCTAAAAAACAATTCTCACTTGATAATTTTGAGCAAGCACCCTTACCACTGGATATCAGACGTGCCCTAGGTGGATTGGTCCCACCCATTAAAGAAGACGATTGGTTTACCATTAAAATACCAATCCATATTCGCTATCCAATTGAGGCGGTCAAGGTCCAAGCCAACGAAGAAAAGCATATCACGCGGACTTTTACAGGGTTTCCTCCTTATAATCAACCTCTAAATGCGGTATCCCTGAGTATCGAGTCTCCAGAAGGGTTTGGTGCTACGGTGACTGCTACTACGAATGCACGGGCAAAAAGAGTAGTGGAGCAGCTCAGTACCAGCCGTTCTACCGTTAATAAAAAGGCACTGGTTCCTCCCGCACACCTATTCACTGGGATGGAAGCCAACGAAGGCGTCTTTAGTCGTTCGGTAGCTACTGATCCAGATCAGCAATTGAGCATATTAGAGCTAACAGAAGTCCAAGGAGATATTTCAGAAGACCGTCCGCTAAAAATAAAGCCGGGTGATCCTTTATTAGAAGAGGAAACCATTCTGCCTTATGGCTATGATGAAAAAAACGATCTATATTTTCCTTTGGGTTATACAGATGCGGATGGTAATATTCTGATTCAGCAGTTGCCAAATGCGACCGCAGAAGTAATTGGTAGCGATGCCGTTGACGAACCAGTAGATTCGGAAGGTCGCAGTCTCAAGAAATCGATCAAGTTGTTTTTCAATAAGTTGGTCTGGAGTAAACTAACGGGTATTCACGAATATCAAACCTTGGCCTTAGTACAAGCAAAAGGGGAGGAGTTTGAAAAAATCAACTACCATGGTACGGATGCAAGCGATGACCGAAAAGCATTGGAAAGCATCCAATCAACAATTGCTGCTCAGATCAAAGCATCAGGCAAACAAGATGTCTTGCTATTAATGCATGGGATCATTGGCAATACGGATGCTCAAGTCGAAGCCATTTATCAGCATACCAATATTCATGAATCCTTTGGTGCAGTATTGACTTTTGATTACGAAAACCTAGACACTCCAATCGAAAAAACAGCCAAGCACTTGGCTAAATGCATCAAAAAGCTTGGCTTAAAAGACAAACAACTAACCATCCTTGCCCACTCTATGGGCGGTTTGGTGAGTCGTTACATGATAGAACGGGAAGGTGGCCACCAATGGGTGAAAAAACTGGTCCAGGCAGGAACTCCAAATGCAGGCAGTGAATTATCTGACTTCCGTAAAAAAGTTACGGGCTGGATAGGCTTAGGAATTAATGGGATTTCCTTTGTTCAGCCCTACATGACGGTATTGTCTTTTATTGGGAAAGGCCTGGAAAAACGCTTGTTCCGCACTTTAGATCAGATGAAGCCAGGTTCTACTTTCTTGAGTGATTTGCTGTCTCCGTCCGTAGAGATGGACGAATTACCAGAATATAAGCTAATTGCTGGGAATACCACTTTCATTAAAGCCCCCTTGGTAAAATCGGATCCAGCCTGGAAAAAGATTTTCAAAGCCTTAAAAAAACGAGGGGTCTATTTATTTTTAGATTATGTGGTTTTTGATGATGATCCAAATGACATGGCTGTAAAAGTCACCAGCATGAAGGTCTTACCCAAGGATAAAGCCAAGATCGAAGAGATTGATTGTAATCACTTGACCTATTTTACAGACGAGGGAAGCTTGAAGTTGCTTGAGAAAATGGTGCCATAGGACAAGTACAGAGGTTGCACTGCATCGTCTATACCACGCAAGGGTCTTTATTCCATCAAAAACGCCTGTAATTTACCAGAAATGCCATCCATGGATAACAAATACTCCTGGATAGCAGTTTGGGTATCTTCTGATCCTGTATTTTGCATTTGATCTAGCAAATCCTGACCTTTTTCTGTTTCCATCAGAAGGCTTTGCATTTCATTTTGCAAACTGGCATTCAGGTTGTTACTTGTACTGCCGTCCATTGATTTTTTACGTTTGAGCAACATCGAAGCCATTTCACCCAAGCCCGCCCAACTACTGCTTGCTTTCTTAGCTTTTTTAAGCCGGTTTTCCGAGAGTGGCTTTACTTTAAGGGCATCTTTGGCTTGAATGATGCCTTGACCAAAGTATTTCGCCCAGTCTGGGAATGGGCCAGGTTTAGTGGATTGATACAAGGCGTTTCGTACGGCTTCTACTTGCTTCCAAGAACCTGCATAACCCATTGATTCCAACTCTTTTTTATGTTTCAGAATCCATAATGCGGCGGTAGAAGCCACCTGAGGAGTGGCCGAAGAAGTACCTCCACCATTCTTCTTAACGGGATGATCTTCATCTTTAGCCAGCCAAGGTACATTAGGCGTGTAAGCTGCGATGGCATGTTCCATATGTCGGAAAGGCCCCCAATTCCCTTGCATGTAATTGGTGTCCATACTTTTGGCCTTTAGGTTTTTATCTAATTTCTGCGCTTCAAAATCATAAGGAAAATGATTTTCGGAAACGCCACAAGCCGCCAGTACTCTCTCGTATCGAGCCGGATAGATTAGGGTTCTTGGTCCTACTTTAGCCGCACCTCTGACAATGGAGTTCCCCGCAGCGCTAACAAAAGTGACGCCCGCTTCGTAGGCCCGATTAATGGCCTTGGCTAGTTTTCGATTGGTGTTGCCACCTAAGGACATCGTGATGACCTCACAATTCATTTT
>CAXIDD010000571.1:0-3787 GCA_964021975.1 uncultured Saprospirales bacterium
TTGTGATGCAAAAGAGATAAAACGTGTATTCAACGAACATCACCCTGATATTGTCCTGCTAAGTAGTATTCTGTGTTAAAGTTATCTTCATCCTTTTGCTCTGCATTTGGATTCAAGATGCCTTTTTCAATCTAAATCATCTCGTTCACACGGTCTGTCCGCCAAGTAGCGTAGTCATTCGCCTGATTCCAATTGACACCAACTACAGGATACATATCATAAGCAGGGTAGCGGAAGTAGTTTTGAACCATCGGGTCATTGTAAGCCAACTCTTCTAACCAGACCAAGGTGTCTGGTAGGGCAGCTCTAGCAACCTCTGGGTAACTCTCTCCATAAACTCTATTCATCCAATAGGTATATTCCCGGTAATCAATATTGGTTACCTCGGTTTCATCCATGAAGAAAGATTGTACGGTGACCCGTCTGGCGACGTTATTCCACTCGAACATTACATCTTCTTGGGTAACCCCCATTGGGAACGTACCACCTTCAATGGGTACTAGGTTAGGACCAATTTCTTGGTTTTCATAGTCGATTTTCTCAAAACCGCCCCATTTTTTATCATTGTACTTCCAACCAGTGGTAGCAGAGCGTTCCTTCGTTTTGCAAGAGGTAAATAACACTGCTACAATCAGAAGTAACGAGCTAACCTTCAAGACCTTTTTCATTCCTTTTGTAATATTTATTAGTTAAATGACCGATAATTCTCGTCTATGCTTTTGCTAAAGCGGCGCTAAAATAGTTATTTTAACGAAAAGCCAACTGCTAGAGTTTAATTAAAAATCTTAAAGCAGTTAATGGTTTCATTGCGCTTTCTTTTTTGCTGCAAAATTCTACTATCTGCCAAGTTAAAACTCACTGAAATTTCGTGACTTCCTCCGGTCGCCCCAAGGGATAGTCCTGAAATAGTGACGTCATAACTGTAGGCTATACGCAATACTCCATAACGGAAACCAGCTAATAAAATAGCAGCATCTCCATTTTGAGAAGTATGTCTGTAAGACACACCACCGAAAACTCTTTCGTATCCGGCATAAGCTCCAACATTGACCTGCGTAAAAGGTCCCTGACGGATGTAAAGTAGATTCGGAGATATAAACGATGCCCCTAAACGATTATTGCCTGCATTAACACTAAATTCTGCACCTGCGTGCATGGTAAGTCGCATAGGCCTACCTAGATTGAGGTTTTGATTGATATTTAACCAACTTTCATCGGGTCTATTGATGTGTTTTAAAGAAATGCCACCATAGTAGTTGGTGTGATAAATTAAAAGACCAGTACCTAAATCCAAGCTGGTCCGATTAAATTGCTCGGGGGGCATTTCTGCACTAAAGGTATTTTCCTGTAATCCAACCCTTGGATCTAATTGGTCAGCAAAAACGAGTTGCTCCCAATCTAGGCGAGTCTGTTGTACGCCAAGTTCAAATCCCAGTTTTAAAAAAAGATCTTTGGAGGCTCTTACCTGATAGCTGTAAGTGCCCATAAAGGAAGTAGTCTTGTAAATCCCATTTCCTGCGTCATCTGCCATGGCCATTACTCCAAAGGCACTATTGATAAACTCTACAGGATGATCATAACTGACCGCATAGGTCCGATAGGCATTTGGCCAACTTGGCCATTGATTACGGTAGCTAAGGTTTAACCTGGGAGCGGTAGTGACACCCGTCAAAGCAGGATTAATATTTAAAGGAGAAGAAAAGTGCTGACTAAAAACAGGATCCTGTGCATGAGACTCTATGGTCATAAGCACCAAAAGAATGGTGAGCATCCGTGTAATTATAGTCATACTAGGTTTTTTAGACAACTGACTGATGTTTTAAATAGCGAAGTCATTGGAAACGACTGTTAATAAAACCTCCCGGACAATACACGCACCAATTGGACGTTTTAAGCTTGTATTTTTTGAAGGAATAAAAATCATTTCTAGCATTAGTCAAGAAGCAGTTTCCAAAATAGGGAATATATCAATGTTCTCTTGCTTCATTAGCTAATATCCAAGACAAATATTTTAGGAACTTGTTTAGAAGTTATTTGAATCTACCTGCAGTAGACAGGTTTGGCTTTTGAAAATTGTTATTGAAGATTTTTGAGCCAATTTTACCAACCTGCCTGCGCCGAGGCTTCGGCAGGCAGGCGAAAAGTGGTTCAAAAAGGGCAATAACAAAATCATACTGTTAATTCAAATAGCTTCATAGAGAAGAGTTCTAAATAAACTACCCAATGGTGGCGTCATCTTTTTGTGCTGTACTTTGTTGTTAAAATGTTTATCATGCGGAGGCATAAGATACATTTTGAGGTCTCGTTTAGCACAAAAGTAGTTAGTCTGACGGTATACTTTATTTAAAACTCATCCTTTATTGTTTTTGCTGCGACAAATTCGTCTTTGTATTTTTGTGGCAAATCTGTAGATAAATCAGCAATTTACGTTTCTCTTAATGTAAATAAATATGAAGAATATATTATCGTGCGTATTTCTGGTGCTTTTATTTAGTCCGCTAATGGCTAATACGCCATTTTCTTTGGAAATCGAACCAGATTGGACGCAACCAAGCCAGCAAATACTGGTTGGTGATCAACCGTTCAATCGGCTCTTTTTCAAAGGAGCTTTCTTTGATGAAATAGCACCTTATCAACCATTATATTATCATTCTTTTCCTTTGGACGGTCCTGGAGAACCAATCGTACAAATTACATCGGTAGAATATGAGACGCTCCAACTGACCAATGTTTCAACGGAAAACTGGCCTGCCGAATTGCAATTTAATACTTCCGTTTCTAAAGACCGAGGACAATACATCGGTAAAATTAGTTTTATGCCCGCCATTCTGGAGGGAGGACAATTAAAAGTTGTTAAGCGGATTCAATTGAATATTACCCAACGGAAGACTACTTTCATTGCTCCTCGATCAGCAGTATTCGCGGAGCAAAGTGTCCTGAGGGATGGTCAACTATACAAGATGGCTGTAACACAGGCTGGTGTTTATAAACTCACTTATAATTTTTTAAAAGAGGAGTTAGGTGTAGATGTGGATAACATCGACCCGCGGAATATTCAATTGTACACCAATTTAGGAGGCATGGCTTCAGAAAGGCCCAGTTCTGAACTAAGAGATGATTTAAAAGAGCTATCCATTTTAGCTGTTGGAGAAGCCGACGGTAGTTTCAATACCACTGATTATTTACTGTTTTATACGCAAGGTCCAGACCAATGGAGCTACGATCAAGCTAACGAGCGTTTTTCTTTTGAAAAAAATATTTATGATAATGAACATTATGTTTTTCTGAAAGTAGGGAGTCAATTAGGACGTAGAATTAGTAACCGCCCCCATTTAGATAATGCTCAGATTCAGTTTGATGATTTTACAGATCGGCAGGTATTGGAGGAGGAGAAAGTCAACTTACACCACTTTTGGGGAGAAACCCTAGGTAAGGCAACTGGATCTGGAAAAATCTGGTATGGAGATCATTTTAAAAACCTACGGACTTATTCCTATGATAATTTTCAATTCCCAAATTTAATTACGGATCAACCCATACAAGTGAATGCTAGAATGGCCCTACGAGCCGAACAGCGTTCAAGGTTTACCTTAAGCGTTAACGGAACGTCAGCAACTAGCACTTTAGCCAACTCGATATTTCGTTTAAGTGGCCCTAATGACAACATTAATAATTTTGCCAATAGCGCCACCTTGAATACTACCTTTAATGTTACTTCTGGAGATATTGCTATCGAAGTAGATTACCCTTTTCCTAGTTCAAATGGTGATGGTAGTGAAGCTTGGCT
>CAXIDD010000572.1:0-3780 GCA_964021975.1 uncultured Saprospirales bacterium
GAACGCTTTGCTCTTTGACTCCAGGCAAGCGCGTATTTCCACCTCCTAAAATCCGTAAAATTTCTCGAGCGGTACGTTGCTCATCGGTATCCGGATGTTTGGTGACCACTTGTGTCAATGCATTTTTATAAGCCTGCTCTCCCTCTGATTTACCCACGGTAAGCGCATATAAGAGATCAAATCGAGCTCTCAGTGGGTTTTCTACACCAAACTTTAGCTTGGCTTCCATGGCCATATTCTGGGCTTTTTCATGATTGCCAGATTGCAGTGCCTCATAGGCCTCATTATAGTATAAATTGATTTCATATTCTTTTCCAGCCAATTTTGCGGCGTAATCTGGATCCAATAAGACCCTGGCATATTTACTAGAAGAATATTTACTGAGAATTAACGCTCTATACTGATTGGATTTAGCTCTATTATTTAACTCAAAATGAGCTAAATAAAGATAATACCAAGATTCTAGTTCATAATTATTTTTTGGAAAGCGGCGGTTCATCTCTTCTAGGATATCCACTGCCTCTTTGTTGTTCTCCAGGCGATCTCGGTAAAGAGACCCTAAAGCAAACATAGCATCAATAATTTGAATATTAGCTTTCGCTCGTTCAGATTCCGTCCTTGGAATGCCTTCTAACAAGGCCAACAGTTGATCATCAGTTAGGGCATCTACCGCGGTAGTGGTTTCCTCTACGGCTTCATCTACAGATTGATTATTGCCAGTGTTCGAAATGGCAGACCTTCGGCGCCAATTGTCATCTAATGGGCGGTTGCCCCATCTTTTTTCAAACTCTCTGATACCTCGTTTAACATTACGGTCATCATAAGCAAAGAAAGTCGTTTCATTCTGTAGGGCCCCAACTCTAGTAGTCGTAATTCTTGGACTATTGGGGTTATTGCCAACGGTGGAGCTGGAGGTAGCTGCCAATCGTCGGGCTTCCTGTTGATCTTTGAGTTTGTTGTAAGCTATTTCTTTGAGTTCATCTTCGGACTTAACGCCAAGCAATAACAGACTATCTTGCTCCTCAATAATGAGGATATTTTTAGCAATATCTTTTAAGTTTTCACTCAAGCTTTGGACCCGAACGTAGCGCTCATCATTTTTGGCCATCACTTGAAACGTACTGTCAAAATATAATTGAGCAGGTACATAGTTTTCCGTCTCATAATACAAATCCGCTACTGCTAAGTAAGATTCCGCTTTTTGTTGAGGATTATTGACATTGTACTTAATCGACTGTTTGTACAAAGCAATGGCTTCGGACCGATCTCCCTGTTCTAGGGCAATTTCGGCCATAGCAAAGTAAATCTGATCCCGAAACTCTTCGTTTTTAATGTCTTTCGCCAAACGATCTAATTCTGCAATGGCTTGTTCAGCACTACCTTTGCTAGCCCTCCAGGAATTTAGTGCTAGGTTTAATCGACAGTTGAATTCCATTTCATAGTTAGGCGCATATTTCAGCACTTGCTCGTAAGTTGCATAAGCTTTTTGACCGTTATTGACTTCTTCGTAAAGTTGTCCTAGGATATAAGCCATTCGGGCTTTACCATCCTTAGGTTTCAAGTTGGCAACGGCTTGTTCGAGTGGAATAATGGCAGAGCCATAATCTTTCCGATAGATGTAGTAATAAGCCAAAGCTTGATAAGCTTGCGGAAGCACATCTGGATAGGTCTTCGGATCAGAAGCCATCTCAGTTAATAAGCGAAGGGCGGTATCAAAATTATCTCGCTCTATGAGTGTACGTGCCAACCAAAGTTTGCCTTCTTGGTGGACGGGGCGGTGCTTAACGCCATAGTTATCCGGCTCTTCAAAATCTTTTTCTGCTTTTTTTGCAGCTTCGATTTCCGCCTTTTTAGCAGCGGCAATTTCATCTTTCTTAGAAGTCTCTTTAGGCAGTTTGCCTTTCTTTCTTAGTCTTTGTCTCTTTTTCTTAGCTCTGAGAAACGCTTTTCTTCTTTTTTTAGCTGACTTTTTCTTTTTCTTCTTCTTAGAAGTTTTTTTCTTTTTTTCTTTTCGGGCTTTAGCCGCAGCTTCTTCTTTGGCTATTTCAATAGGGTCATAATTATTAATCAAATACCGAAGGGCTTTTTCTGCTGCCTCGTAATCCTGCTTGTAATAATTAGCCTTTCCAACCAAAAGGTAAGAATCATCCGCCCATTGACTTTGTGGATGCAATCCAACTACCCGAGTCACCTTTTCAACGACTACATCCATATCCGGTGCTAAAGCCTGTGGGTTTTCATTTACAGTAGTGAAATAAACCGGTAACAATTTATTGTAATTATCCCGGTATTGGCTTTCCAAAGTCAAATCCGTAGCTGCCATCAGCTCGGTTGCGTTGAAATAACCATTGTATTTTGCGGTTGTATTGTGGTATATTTTTCCCAGTGCAGAAACATCTTCTTTGCGTTTCTGAGTCACACAACTACTGAGTAGCATAATACTAATCAGGCTGATTGTCCATAGGTAGTTTCTCCGTATCAATGCCATCTTGTTTAGAAAATCGAGTAAAATTATCCTTTTTATGTGATATATTATCTCCAATAAGAATAAATTTGCGTTTTTAGAAGTTGTTGAAACAACTCCAATAATAAAACTGGTAAATCAGAAATTTATTTTCTTTTAACCAATGATATCTGTTGAGGTGATAAAATAATGAATTGTAGCGTTATGCTAAATATCAAATAGTTGGAGCAAGCACTCCATTTTTCATCTGTATTTAAGCCTAAAAAATGCTTTAATTCAAAACAATTAGACCTCAACAATTCATCAATTGAAAAATCACCAATTCATTAATTGGATCATGCAAAGTTAGCTATTTATGGAAGAAAAAACAGGCAGGTTGCAAAAGTGGCGGGAGAATTTGAAACATACCTACCGTTTAGTAGTAATGCAGGACGAAACTTTTGAGGAAGTAGGCTCCTATAAATTGAATATGCTCAACCTTTATCTGGTTTTGAGTACCATCCTGGTAGTGGTTGCGGTGCTTATTTTTTCTTTATTGGCCTTTACGCCTTTAAAAAAGTATATCCCCGGACAACTACGCACAGATAATAGTAAAGAAACCAATGCCCTGCGTATGGAAGTGGATTCCTTGACGCAGGCCCTAGCCGATTGGGATCTTTATTTTAATGCTCAAAAAAATCGGATGATGGATCGGGTTGATGATGGACAAGGAACCACAAGTTTACCTCCGATCCCAGATTCTGTCCTTAATCAGCAAGATATTGAAGGGTCTGAAGTAGACCAACAACTCCGGGCAGAAGTTGAGCTCGAGGAAATCGGAGAAATATTAAGGGATGGCCCAGTCAGAAATCCATTCGAAAATAAAACAAGACTCGAACAACTCTTCTTCGTAGCTCCGGTAAATGGAGAGATTAGTGCCAACTTCATGCCAGCCAATAACCATTATGGGGTTGATGTTTTAGCGCCCAAGAACACCGCGGTCAAATCCGCATTGGATGGTTATGTTTTCCTATCTGATTGGACCTTAGAGACCGGCAATACCATTGGGATACAACATGGAAATAACATCATCACCTTTTATAAACACAACTCTGCCCTCCTTCAGTCTGTCGGTAGCTTTGTGAAAGCAGGAGAAGCAATTGCCATTATTGGCAACACCGGCACCTTATCCGACGGACCACATTTGCATTTTGAATTGTGGTACAATGGGATTGCAGTCAATCCGAAGGATTATATTAGTTTTTAAGCATGGAGTAGCCAGTACAAGATATGAGTTTTAAAACTTCGGCTGTCAGAAACTTCTGCTAATTTTTATA
>CAXIDD010000573.1:0-3779 GCA_964021975.1 uncultured Saprospirales bacterium
ACCGTACCATCTGCCACAACAAACCGAACATTGGATTTTTCCCCAAAATAAGGTTGATCGGAAATAACTAGGTTAGCAATTTTCCCTTTTTCCACTGTACCTAAGACCTTACTCAATCCTAGCATCTCCGCAGGCGCAGTTGTCAAAGCAGTCAATGCTTGATCAGCGCTAAGGCCCGCTTTTATCATTCTTTTTAAGTTACCACTGATATCAGAACTTTTAGTCCCCATGGATGCAAAAGCAAAAGGGATAGCTGCTTTACTCATAGTAGCCGCTTGTCCAAGGTGCTCATTATAAGCTTTCATTTTGCGCGCTTCTAAAGCCTCATATTCTGGATCTTTCTTTTTATCACTTGCTTTTTTCTCTTTGATTTCTTTTGGTAAATCCATAGAAACCAAAATCGGTTTTTTACTAGCTTTCAACTGGTCTGCTACGTACCATCCTTGCTGTACACCTGCCATTGTCATATTGACATCTAGGTCTTTTTCTAGGGTGAGTGCACGGTAAAGGTCTTTTACGCCAGGAGCTACCATAAAGACCGGTTGCTTTCCTTCGATCGCAGGAATCAAAGCTTCTAGCGTCTCATTGCTTTCTGGGCGAACCATCGCAGGGTTCGCAGCATAAGCCTTTTGGTGGGCCAACAATTGTCTAGCCTGTCCAAACAGCTCGCGGTATTTAGTCATCACGGCCATGATCGTACTAGGAAAAACTCTTGGTCCACCTTGAAAAGTAGCTACCAAAGCAACATCCTCTTTGATAATCATATCGGTAGCTTTATCTCCTGCGAGTACAATAACCGCACTCTTACCAGGAAGCATTCCTCCGCGTGGCGCCACATGTACCGTTGTGAAGCCCAGTTTGCGAAGTGCTTTAATCTCACCATCCGTCATGGATATTTTATCACTAGCTGATATTTCAGGGGTGATTCCAGCCAAGCTATTGGGAGGATTGCCTCGGACAGCTCCACTTGGTCGGCTAGCACGATTGTTGTTACCACTTTGTTTTGGCGCAGGAACGCCTACATTTGACAAGCCATCAATAAAGCCTGCATAAACGTACATACCATCTGCCTCAAGTACTTCTGCATCCGCAGGTACTTTGACATTTGCCCCTACCGCATGGATGATTCCATCTTTGATCACAATGGTACCTTTTTCGATTTGCTGTCCAGGTTTTTGGATGATCGTGACATCTTTGATGGCATAGGTTCCAGTCACGGGCTTCAACAGCTCTTCGACTGTTTGCGCATCCACGGAAACCACTAGCATCAATAATGCAATTAGTGTGTTTAGAAACTTATTCATATAAGAGTTTTGCTGATTAAAAAAATTTTGTTTGATTGGAATATATTAGCCTTTATATAAGTTTAGAGGACCTAGGTTTTAGTTTTGTTAGGTCTTTAATCGCTAAGATTTACATGCTTTGCAACTATAAAATACAGGTAAAGTTTTTAATTAGGCTTTAGAATATAAGTAGATGGTGTAAATTATTTAATTTTACCCAAACGTTATGGAAGAGTAGCTCAACAACTGATAAGCTCGCCAATTCAACAATTTTTCACATGGCAAAGCAAAAAAAAGGTAGTCCTAAAAGGAAGGCAAAGGTTTATTTGAAGGACCAACCTAAGTGGTGGGCTGAAAAAAGATTGCACTTATTGCTGATTTTCAGTCTTGGTTTTCTGTTATACGTCAACACCTTAGGGCATCAATATACCCAGGATGATGCGATTGTCATTACAGACAACATGTTCACTACTCAGGGATTTAGTGGTATTGGAGGCATCTTGCAGTATGATACTTTCTATGGTTTTTTCAAAGAAGAAGGTAAAGCCAATCTGGTAGCTGGTGGCCGGTACCGGCCCTTTAGTCTCCTCACTTTTGCCATTGAGTACGCTATTTCTGGTCAGAATCCGCTGATTAGTCATTTGCTGAATGCCTTGCTATTTGGAAGCACCTGCGTTTTACTTTACTTGGTTTTTTTCTTGGCTTTTCCACCTAAAAAACACGGCACCCAAGCTTATTGGATCGCTCTGATTAGTGCCCTAATTTTCGCTGCTCATCCCCTACACACAGAAGCCGTCGCCAATATCAAAGGGCGAGACGAAATTTTAAGCCTATTGGGTAGCTTAGGAGCACTTTGGTTGGCACTAAAAGCTTTTCAACAAAAGCAGTTTGCGTTGCATTTTGCGGGGGCTGGCGTCCTATTCCTGGCGCTTCTATCTAAAGAAAATGCCATCACTTTTGTGGCCATTATACCGCTGACTTTATACTTTTTCACTAATGCCAAAATCAGTAATCTTTTTAAAACGACGCTACCCTATTTAGGAGCAGCCGTTTTATTTATGATCATCCGAAGTTCTATTCTAGGTCTAAGTTTGGGAAGTCCAGGGACGGAATTAATGAACAATCCTTTCCTAGAATTAGAAAACGGCCGCTATGTAGCGATATCTCAAGGCGAGCAATTCGCCACCGTTTTTTATACTTTAGGTAAATATATCCAGTTGCTATTTTTGCCCCATCCTCTCACCCACGACTATTACCCCAGACACATTGAGTTGATGCAATTTAGCAATCCTAAAGTCCTTTTGAGTTTTGCCATTTATCTGGGTTTATTGGTCTTTAGTATCAGAGGTTTGCTTAAAAAAGATCCTTTGGCCTATGCCATCTTATTCTATTTAATTACACTTTCAATTGTCTCGAATCTATTCTTCCCAATTGGTACCAATATGGCCGAGCGTCTGCTCTTTATGCCTTCGGTTGGTTTTTGTTTGGCTATCGCAATCTTACTTTACCGTTTAGCTATTTTATTAAATAAAAAGAAAGCCCTAAGTGATTTTAAACAACTACGACCAGCGCTAATTATTGCCCTTATTTTTATAGTAGGCCTTTCGGCCAAAACGTTTTTAAGAAATAAGGCATGGAAAGATAATTACACTTTATTCACCACAGATATTCAGACTTCAAAAAACAGTGCTAAACTACGTAATGCCGTAGGAGGAGAATTGATTAACCAATTTTACAATCATGAAAACACTGCGCTAAAAGAAAGTAAAATTAGAGAAGCAGTTGGCCATTTACAGGAAGCGGTTCGGATCCATCCCTTGTATAAAAATGCTTATTTACTACTGGGAAATGCCCATTATTACTTAAACGAATTTGATCCATCCATAGCCGCATACCAAAAAGCACTAAATTTAGACGGAGGATACACCGAAGCCTTGAAAAACATTGGCATTGCCTACCGCGATGCCGGGAAATTCTACGGGGAGCAGCAAGGGGATCTTAACCGCGCCTTACAATACCTCAATCAAGCAATTAGTTACCAGCCCAATGATTATGAGACTCTTCGTTTGTTAGGTGTTGCGAATGGAGTCAGTGGGAATCCCCAGTTAGCATTAGAATATTTCACCAAAGCGGCGGAGGCGAACCCTACTTCTGCAGATGCTTGGTACAATCTGGGTACGGCCTATCTATCTATTGGCAATGACGAACAAGGAAATGCCTTTCGGCAAAAAGCTATTGGGATAGATCCGCAGGTGGTGCAAAGAATGGGTGGGCAGTAAGGGTTTGCTGGAGACGATGTATTCTTTGTGATGATAGCGGGATTCGCAAAAGGAGTTCTGCTTGCGCCACGTCACAGGTAAAACCTAGGCCGGACAGAGTAATGGTTTGGTGGTTCATTTCAAGAAAGTTCAACAAGCCACCAAACCTACAAATCAGCAAACACCTACATCGACTTACCCGCTTTCAATTTTTCGATAGCCTGAGCCAAAGCATCTT
>CAXIDD010000574.1:0-3778 GCA_964021975.1 uncultured Saprospirales bacterium
TGGAATCACGCTCAGATCGGTATAGAAAATCGGGCTATTGTTCAGGAGTGGAAGTTTGTAGAAGAATTGCTGATAGATGCCAACCAGAAAATAAGTTTTGTCCATTATGGGTACGATGAAGAGATGAATTGGTTTAAAAACTACGTCAAAAAACCGGATCAAGAAAGTATGGATGAGCTCTTTCTAGGAATGGACTCCCAAATAGTTTTCTATGGTCACCATCACGAAGCAAGTGATATTACAGGCCATGCAAGATATATAAATCTAGGGTCTGCAGGTTGTTATTCCAAACCAGAAGTTAGATTAGGTATACTGTATTTAGAAGAGGGTAAGGTCGTATTAAAAAAAATATCGGAACCCTATGATGACGAAGGGTTGATGGAAGATTTCGAACTTAGAAAAGTACCTGCTAGATCCTTTATTACCAAACATTTTATCACAAGACCATAAGCCTAAATTATCTATTTGCTCAACTAACGGGAACGCTTTTACCCTATAAGCAGGTTAATAGCAGAAAACAATCGTGAAAACTAGAAAAATAAGTAAACTGCTCAGTTATGCGCTCCGGCACAAGCCTGAGGCCTTTCAGCTAGATATGGACGAAAATGGTTGGGTTAATCTAGACCAACTCATTACCAATGTCAAGCTAAGTGGCCAGATAATCAACTTAGATTTAATTCAACAAGCAGTAGTTAATAATGACAAACAGCGCTTCAGGTTAGACTTGGCCAATAACCGGATTAGAGCTAATCAAGGACATTCTGTAAAGGTTGATTTAGAACTTTCAGAACGGATTCCTCCAGAATTTTTATACCATGGTACATCCATAAATACGGTACAAAAAATAAAGGAAGGTGGCATCAAAAAGATGAATAGACAACAGGTACATCTTTCTAAGGATATCCAAACGGCGAAAATAGTTGGCAGTAGACATGGAAGCCCCATCGTTTTGATCGTGGCAGCCCAGAAAATGCATGATCAGGGCATGAAATTCTATCTTTCTGAAAATGGTGTTTGGTTGACGGATTATGTTCATCCTGACTTTATTGAGTTCAATAAAATATAAAAATTGCTCCATGCAAATCAAATGTATCTTACTAGACCTAGGAGGTGTCGTTTTTAACTCCACGGGAGTATCCAATGATATCATTGACTGGAAAATAATTAGCCAGCTAAATAGTAAATATGGTCATGATCTTAATGTAGGTCAGATGACGGTCCAACCTTTTTTAGCGGAATACAATCAGCTTACGCAACAAAATTTAGACACTTCAACGTTTCTGAAAAACATCTTTGATTCTCTTGTTTTTAATGCAGAGCTGGTAAATTACTTAGCTGAAATAGCTCCCATCCATATACTTAGCGACAACTATCGAGAGAACATTGCCTATATTGCTCAGCGCTACAATTTTGATCAATGGAGCAATCAACAATTTTATTCTTATGATTTTGAATTGACCAAAAGTGAAAGCCCTGAAATTTTCAAAAAGGTCTTAGAGCAACTTAAGGTAGACCCTGCTCATATCATCTTTATTGATGATAGTCCAGATAAAATTGCGAATGCAGAGTTGTGCGATATTCCTAGTATTTTGTTCCAAAATAATGATTTATTAATCCAACATTTAGAACGCTATCATGAGAACTGAAAAACGACCTAAATTAGAAATTGAACAAGAGCCATTTGATCGACAATTGGATTTACTCGCGATGGTAGGTGTAATTTTATTGATCCTATTACCTATCTATTAC
The DNA here is from genome assembly GCA_964021975.1 of uncultured Saprospirales bacterium. Classification (GTDB taxonomy): domain Bacteria; phylum Bacteroidota; class Bacteroidia; order Chitinophagales; family Saprospiraceae; genus DATFKA01. Next base: position 1,750 of record CAXIDD010000574.1, read on the forward strand.
TACAATCAACTTCCAGAAACAATTCCTATTCATTATGGGCCTAATGGAGAACCGGATGGATTCAGTAGCAAAGCTACTCTTTGGATCGTTCCGGTTATGGGCAGTTTGATGTTTTTAGGCTTGTCTTGGCTAAAAAAATATCCACATAAATATAATTACCCACAGCCCATAACCGAAGAAAATGCAGAAAGTATGTATCGGAATGGGGTTCGGATGCTTAGGTCTATGAACGCCATAATTACTTGTGTGTTTGCTTATATCACTTACTCAACCATACAAACGGCATTAGGAAATCAGAATGGCCTGGGGCCTTCTTTTACGCCTATTTTTTTAGTTTTGTTTTTGGGTAGTATTGGTTATTATACCTATCGAATGATGCAAAAATAACTTCCATTAGTCTATTTTAATGATTTATGAGTCTAATCAATTCGCTATCCTTTAGTTTGAAAAGTAATTTAAGGCTTCACTTATTCATGAAATTATGCAGGAAGAACTACGAGAACAAGCCAAGAAGAAAGTACAAGCTAAAACTGGTTTTTATGCCACATTAATTATCTTTTCTTTTACCTCATTTGTATTAGCCATGCTAAGCTTTTATTTGCCTAGTATTGGGTTTTGGTTGATCTTACCAATACCTGTTTTCTTAATGGTATTGGGCTTATTATATCTTTCTGTTTTTGGTTATTCGTTTAAGGGAACACCTACCGATAATTGGCAGGATGCTGAAATTGAAAAGGAATTAATAAAGCTATATAAACAGAAAAAAAGTGAATTTCAATCCACTGGGAAGCCATCAGAAAGCGAAATGTTAGAGCTGAAAACTTTAGAAAAGCAAAAGTCGGGATGGGAAGAAAATGGAGATTTGGTGTAAAGGAAAGATCAATTAAATAAGTGTAGCATGGAGACATCACCTATACCTGATTTAATCAGGATGAATAAAAAGAATGAAGGGTTTTGGTCATTTGAAAATCAGTCCCAATCAAGCGTCGCGATTCATCAAATGACACAATGCTACACAGAAGGGCACGATAAAATATTCGATTATTTTGGACGAGATCTAGATGCCTCCTGTAAATGGTTTGTAGGGTACACAGCAGTGCTTTTAAATCCAAAGACTGGTGAAATATTCATGCAAGACCATGGACGATTTACCTTCTTTCAAAAATATATCCCAATGGATTATGGAAGACAAGTTACTTTTTTGAGCGCAGATGGTTATATTGACCTCACGGCAATGGGACCGCTCTGGGGACGTGCCATAGATCAAGAAGATCCAGATGAAGATGCAGCATTGGTCAAAAATATCCTTGATGCACTCGTTGAATAATAAATAGCTTCTTAGATTTGAATAATTTAACTACTGGCAAACAGATTGATAGGGCGATTAAATGGATTAAATCAGGTAAATAATACCCAATCTTGTAACCAATGTTGATTTTGGAAGTACTCTATGTACACCCTATAAATTACCTATGAAAATAATAACATTTACCATCTTAAGTTTCTTGGTTTTAAACCCAATACTTGCGCAAGTCGATCTCCCGAATACCCTTTCCAAAACGGAAAAAATCTATGGACTGTCTAAGTTTTGGCAGGAAGTCAACTATAACTTTGTTTATTTAAATCAAATTGACAAAGAAAAATGGAATCAGGACTACATTGACTTGATAGATCTAGTTCAGAAAACCGATAATGATTATGAATATTATCGCTTGCTACAACGATTTTGTGCTACGCTGAAAGATGGCCATACCAATGTTTACTTTCCAAGAGCTATAGATAGCCTGTTATATACTACTTGGTTTGGAGATTACCGATTGGTATTAACCAATATTGATGGGAAAGCAATCGTAACTCAGGTTAACCCAAGTAAAAAAGCGGAAATACCCATTGGAACAGAAATAATAGAAGTCAACGGACAAGCTACCAAAGATTACGCAGAAAAATTTGTCAAACCCTATATTGCCTCTTCAACAGATTTTATTTTAGAAAACAATACAATCGCATGGCTTTTACAGTCCATGAGCCA
>CAXIDD010000575.1:0-3772 GCA_964021975.1 uncultured Saprospirales bacterium
CAAGATTTTCACCTCTTCGTGCTGGCAATGCTAACCTTTATTGTCTTCATTATTCTATTTACGGTCGTTTGGGGTCGACTTTTTTGCGGTTGGGTTTGTCCTCAGACCATTTTTATGGAAATGGTGTTTCGCAAAATTGAATATTGGATAGAAGGGGATGCCAATGCCCAAAAACGTTTGAACAAAGCGCCATGGACGACCAAGAAAATGTTTAAAAAAGGCATTAAGCAAGTCATCTTTTTTACTATTTCCGTCTTGATTGCCAATACTTTTTTGGCCTATATCATCGGAGTAGAAGAGGTTTTTAAAATTGCTACAGAGCCCGTACAAATGAACTTGGGCGGATTTCTAGCAATGCTAGCTTTTTCGGGGGCTTTTTATTTTGTTTTCTCCTATATGCGTGAGCAGGTCTGTGTGGCCATTTGTCCTTATGGCCGCTTGCAAGGAGTACTATTAGATTCCAACTCTATTGTGGTGCATTACGATACGGTACGTGGAGAGCCACGTGGCAAAATCCGGAAAAATAGAAAACCTAAAAATAATCCAATCAACACCATTCAACAAAGTGTGGGGCAAGCTGCCACTACAGCCACTTTAGTAGATGCAGAACCGTTAGCAGCCGGAGCCAATCCAATCGAACAAGTACAAAATAGCATCGGAGATTGTATCGATTGTAAATTATGTATCCATGTTTGTCCAACGGGAATTGATATTCGGGAGGGCACCCAATTGGAATGTATCAATTGTACCGCTTGTATGGATGCCTGTGACGAAGTCATGATCAAGGTCAATCGAGATCCAGGATTGATTCGCTACGATAGTTACAATGGTATTATGGAAGGACGTAAAAAGCTATTCACGCCTCGGGTTATTGCTTATACCATTGTCCTGGGTGTCTTATTGGTTGTAAATGCGGCTTTCCTGGGGAGTCGATCCAATGTAGAGACTTTATTGCTCCGGACACCAGGTACACTTTATTACCCGGTGAATGATGACCCTAGCAAGCTGAAAAATCTGTACAACTATCAGATTATCAATAAAACACAGGAAGCGTTCCCCGTAGAATTCCAGCTACTTAATGTAGAAGGAACGATAGAGTGGGTCGGGAAAGAACCGGTTACAAAAGCTGGAGAAATTTCAGAAGGAGCGCTATTCATAACACTAGATAAAGCCATTTTAGATGGCCAGAAAAATAAAATCGTTGTTGGAGTCTTCTCGGAAGGCAAAAAAATTGATCAGGTTAAAACCAACTTTTTGGCCCCGATCAAATAACGATTACAATACTTAGTTTTAAACTGTTGTTGTTGCTTTAGCTGCAAGTAGGCGATTCCTATATCGCCGCTTGCAGCCTTTTCAACAATAAACAGATTCTATAAAAGACAGCAGTAGAGGCTAGAAGAAAGCCTAGGTTTTAAGCAACAATAGAGCTTACAAAAGCTCTAATAAAACAACAGCATTATGAAAATCAATTGGGGCTGGGGAATAGCCATCTTTTTTAGCATCTTCGTCGTTAGCTTAGTTTATTTTGTTATAAAATCAACCACTTATGACAATAGTTTGGTAGAGAAAGACTATTACGCAAAAGATATTGCCTATCAAGAACACTACGATAAACTCAAAAATAGCAAAGCCTTAAAAAAGGACCTTACCATTATACAAATGCCTCAAAAACAAGTGGTTCGATTGGCCTTTCCTCAGGATTTGGGAAAACCCAGTGGTACCATTCACTTTTTTAATCCTGCTAAAAGCGAATTGGATTTCACCCTTGATATTGCTGCGGATACCAATCAAAGTCAATTAATTCCTACCGCTGAGCTTAAAAAAGGTTTATGGAAGGTCAAGGTAGATTGGCAAGCAGATGGTAAAGCTTTTTATAAAGAAGAAGCGGTCGTACTTTAAAAAAAACAACCATGATCTGGACGGCATTTATAGTAGGGTTATTAGGTAGTTTACACTGCGTTGGTATGTGTGGACCAATTGCATTGGCCATGCCTTTCCAAACTCAAAACCGTTGGCAAACGACTGGCAATATTTTATTATACAATTCTGGTCGTATCCTGACTTATAGCTTATTAGGTACTTTAATTGGTTTTCTTGGACAGACCATCGCGCTGGCGGGCTTACAAATTTATTTTTCCCTGGGCCTAGGAATCTTAATGCTAATAGTTGCGTTATTTTCAATTAATATTGAATCCCACATGCAGCGTATTCCATTACTGTTTCGACTCAATAGCTGGGTGAAACAACGAATGGCGGTTTTATTACGTAAGGAAAAACTCAAAACCCTATTCAGTTTAGGTATGTTGAATGGTTTACTACCTTGTGGCTTGGTTTACTTGGCTATCGTAGGTGCCGTAGCGACGGCTAATGTCTGGCAAGGTGCCCTTTACATGGCTTTGTTTGGTGCGGGCACTATTCCTCTCTTGCTAAGTACCGCACTTTTAGGTCAGTTTATTCCTTTAAAATGGCGTGGTCAATTAAAACGAATGTTACCGGTATTGTATTTATTTTTTGCCTTACTTTTTATCGCAAGAGGTCTCAATTTTGAAATACCAGATCAAGTACGTTTTTGGGAAATTGGTAATAATGTACCGATGTGTCATTAATGTTTAGCTGCTGAAAAAATGAACGAGGTGATGAATGGCCAAATAATAATCGGCCATTCATCACCTCGTTTCGTTTTAGGAATCTGTTTTTAACCTGCCACGTACCCAGAACAGGAATATGGCTCCCGCCCCAGTAATTGCAGTTAACAACATAGCATTACTATTTTGTCCATAAATCCAGGCGCCGGTTGCGAATAAGGCACCGTAGACAGTGATACAAGCAATCATCATACTGAGAATTTCTAATGGCAATTGACCACCCTCTTTGGGGATGCTGATACCATCTGCTTCTGCTTTTTTGATAACTGGATCCCAACCATTTCCACCAGGACGAATTTTTTGGTAGAAAGCGCGTAGAGTTGCATCGTCAGTTTGGGGTGTGAAATAGGTCGCTGCAATCCAGGTGATGGTAGTTAGAACGGCACCAATAACGAGTTTTTCCCAATCTGCCAACTCAACCAATCCCAATTTATCATGGAAGAAGGTAAAGTAGCTGGCAATAATCAAGGAGCTAATCATGGCTACGATTTCAGTCATAGCGTTGATTCTCCACCAAAACCAGCGAAGTATATAGATCAAGCCTGTACCGGCACCGAGTAATAACAACAATTGGAAAGCTTGACCGGCACTGGTTAATAAAAGCCCAAGACCTAAGCCTAGGACAGTAGAAACTACGGTAAACAAGCGACCTGCCCAAACCAATTCTTTCTGAGAAGCTTCTGGCTTGATAAAACGCTGGTAAAAATCATTGACCAAGTAAGACGCACCTAAGTTCAACTGGGTTGACATAGTCGACATAAATGCAGCGATTAAAGAAGCGGCAACCAAACCTAAAAGACCACTCGGTAAGAAGGTTAACATCGCTGGATAAGCCACATCATCTCCTAATTTATCCGCGGGTAAGTTCGGGAAAGCAGTTTGTATATCACTCAAGTCAGGGAATACTACCAAAGATGCTAAGGCAATTAAAATCCAAGGCCAGGGGCGTAAAGCATAGTGCGCAACGTTGTAAAAGAAAGTGGCTCCAATTGCATGTCGCTCGTTTTTAGCAGAGAACATCCGTTGGGCAATATAACCACCACCACCGGGCTCTGATCCAGGGTAGTAGGAGGCCCACCACTGTACCGCAAGTGGCACAATCAAAACCGGAATCCAAACATCCGGAT
>CAXIDD010000576.1:0-3741 GCA_964021975.1 uncultured Saprospirales bacterium
AGACTAGAGGGCATGGCTGCCTGTTTCATCACCTCACAGTATTTTAATTTTTGTTTGTTTAAAATGTGTACCTCGTAATTCTCTTTTAAATCACTCCGCATACATTTGCTGTGAGGGAAGGAGTCGAACCTTCACGAGGCGGTTATCCCGTCATCCTCACCCCCGAGACTAGAGGGCATGGCTGCCTGTTTCATCACCTCACAGTATTTTAATTTTTGTTAATGAACAATCACTTTATTTAGAGAATCATCAAGAACTAAAGAGATTGTTTATCAATTTCGCAACACCTTTTGTGTTACTGACAGTACAAATGTAAAACAAGTGCCAATTTGATGCAAATTTTTTAAAGAATTAATTAAATATTTAGATAATACTCAAAGATTATAACATAACAATGGAAATCTATTAAAAACCAAGTAGACAAAGTAGTCGTTTTTGAGGATTTGACAACTTAGCTCCCTAATTTTGCGTTTAAAGGACCTAAAAAGTGGCTAAATCTCTATTTTTTGTAAAAAAAACAGCCCTGATCATTACATTTTTTATAAAAAGCAGCTTTTAATACAGATATTTCCTAAAAACGTTCAAAATGCTTCACCGAACTTTTCTACTGCTCAGTCTTGCACTACTATTGTTTGGTTGCGAGCAATCTGTAATGCATGCACAGAGTAATCCTATCAAAAAATCTTCAATTATTCGTGGACTTAGTTTTGTAGCTCCACCAAAGCCTTTTCCTAAAAACCCCATGCCAGCTATTCAAGAAGTTGGAGCAGATTGGATTGCTGTAATTCCTTTTGCTTACACCCGACTCGGAGAACCAACGGTACACTACAACAAGCAGAAATGGCAATGGTGGGGAGAGCGCCCCGAGGGCTGCGAAGAAACAATTTTAAAAGCACAAGCCACTGGAATCAAAATTATGCTAAAGCCACAAGTCTATATTCCTGGCAGTTGGCCTGGTGGTTTAGACTTTGAGCAGGAAGAAGACTGGAAAGCATGGGAAATCTCCTATGAGAAATATATGTTAGCCTTTGCCAAGATGGCAGAGACCCATCAGGTTGAACTATTTTGTATTGGCACAGAGTTTAAGCAGAGTAGTATAAAAAGGCCTCACTTTTGGCGGCAGCTGATCCAAAAAATACGCGCTCAATATAGTGGCCAATTAACCTACGCAGCCAACTGGGATGAATATCAGGAGGTTGAATTTTGGGATAAATTAGATTTCATTGGTGTGGATGCTTACTTCCCATTGGTTCAGAAGAAAACGGCCACCGTGAACCAGATTGCAAAAGCCTGGAAAAAGCCCCAGCAAGAAATTAAAGCCATCGCAGAGAAGTTTAGTAAGCCCGTCCTGTTCACCGAGTTTGGATACCTAAGCGTTGATGGCTGCACCTATAACAATTGGGAACTAGAAGGAAAGGTAAAGAGCCTGTCCGTCAATGAACAAGCTCAAGCCAATGCACTAGAAGCCTTATTTCAAGTATTTTGGTCGGAGCCTTATTGGCAAGGAGGCTTCCTCTGGAAATGGTTTCCCAATGGAGAAGGACACGAAGGTTACGTCCATAAAGACTATACGCCACAAGGAAAAATAGCCGAAGAGACCCTCACCAACTGGTATTCAAGTGAATAAAATATACTTAGCGTTTACGATCAGACGACCCCTTGCATCAAAAAAGCACAAACAATGGCCATATAAGTTCCAAGTGCATATCCCAGTACGGCCATTAAAGCGCCGACTGGTGCTAGTGCTGGACTGAACGCCGCAGCCACTACTGGTGCAGAAGCCGCGCCACCTACATTGGCCTGACTACCTACTGCCACAAAGAAAAATGGTGCTTTTATCAACTTGGCAACCAACAATAAAATTCCTACATGGACCATCATCCAAATAATCCCTACCGCAAATAATCCTAAGTTTTGCAAGACACTACCAATATCCATTTGCATCCCAATCGTGGTCACCAACACATAGATAAAGATGGTTCCCCACTTGGAGGCGCCCATCCCTTCTAGTTTACGGGCTTTAGTGAAGGATAAAACTACACCAATCGTAGTGCTAAAAACAATTAACCAGAAAAATCCAGATAGCAAGGAATTCAATCTCCACGCAACCAAAGTAGGTTCTATACTTTTCATTACAGGCACCAATATATCTGAAAGGAAGTGGGATAAGCCCACGCCAGCAAATGTCAAGCCCATTAGGTACAGCAACTCCTTAGTAGTAGGAATCTTGGCAATCCCCATTTGGTAGTTTTCGACCTTTTGCTTCAAAGCCACAATACTGGAGTTATCTGCTTTTAACCAACGGTCTACTCTATCCGAGAAATTTACCCCTGCCAAAAGAATGGCCAACCAAATATTGGCCACCACTACATCCACTACGATCATCGTAGCAAATAAGCCAGATCCTACTTCAAAGATTTCTTTCATCGCGGTTTGATTCGCACCACCACCGATCCAGCTACCTGCGATCGTAGATAAGCCCCGCCAAAGTTGTTCTGGTTCTACCGAAATTAAATTAGGTGCTAAATTCGTGATGATTAGTAAGGCAATTGGTCCGCCCAAAACGATACCGACCGTTGCTGCCCCAAACATGATTAAAGCTTTGGACCCCAAATTCAATACTCCTTTAAAATCAATACTCAAACAAAGTAGAATTAAACTCGCCGGTAATAAATAGCGAGAAGCCATAAAATAAAGTCGAGAGCCACGCAGGTATTCTCCGGTGCCTTCAATCTCTTGCCCCTGCATACTAAGATTTTGAATAATTTCTTTGGGATTAGCACCTTCTGCGATTGTTACACCTTGATTTCTCAAAAAATCAAAAATCCCCGGATCATACCATTCTCCAGCAATCAGTCCAAGCGGCCAATGCAAAAGTGCTGGTAAGAAATAGCAAATCAAGATCGGTGGAAAATAGGTATAGAATCGCCTCCAAGCTTTACTTTCTAAACTCGATGTCCAAAAAACTAAGGCTAAAATAAGTAGGAGCATTCCAAAAACAACGGCGTCATTCGTAATGATGGGTGGCATAAGTTCTATACGATTAGTGATGAGTTGACATCAATTTTGCAAAAAACAACGTTATAAATGTAAGATTTTTTCAATTTTTTCACGGTTAATAGACATCTTCCTTTCAGATTCAAAATAATTAGCGATTTTTGCCCAAAATATTCTAGCATGCTTAAAAAGAGAATCATTATATTACTACTTGCTGGCGGTACCGCTGTATTTTTGGATCGTATCACCAAAATATGGGCCGTCAACAATCTGAAGGAGTCCAGAGAAGTCTATAGTTATTGGAACGATTTCTTCCGTTTTGTCTATGCTGAAAATACAGGGGCGTTTTTAAGTATGGGCTCTGGTTTATCAGACAACTTACGTTTCTTAGCCTTGACCGTTTTACCCGTTTTGGTATTGGGTTATGTGTTGTATTTCATCTTATTTTCCAAAGGACTATCGACTTGGCAGGCTACTGCTTTTAGTTTAATTCTTGGTGGAGGTGCTAGCAATATTTATGATCGCATCATGGATGGCATGGTCGTTGACTTTATGAATATGGGCTTATTCGGTGTTCGTACAGGGATTTTCAACGTGGCAGATAATGCCATTATGATTGGTTTGTTTATGATGATTTTTGCCATGTTCAAACAAAAGCCAGATTAAGCCTATAAATGTCCACTTAACAATTATTACCAATAATTAGGTGTACTTCAAACACTACAGGCTATCTGAAAAAAGTTA
>CAXIDD010000577.1:0-3739 GCA_964021975.1 uncultured Saprospirales bacterium
CTAGCTTCGATCCTTAGATTATCCATATAGCCAACTTATCGGATGCCCATAAATGGGTTAAAGAAATACCTCAAAGTCTGCTAAGCCTGGCAGAGCAATTTATGCCAGGACCACTTACGCTTTTATTAGAACGCAAGCCCATTATCCCAGATTTAGTCACTGCTGGATCGGCACACGTTGCCTTGCGTATCCCCGCACATCCGCTTACACAGCGTTTACTTCAGCAGTTAAACTTTCCTCTAGCAGCACCAAGTGCCAATCCTTTTGGATACATTAGCCCTACCCAGGCAGCTCATGTCCAACAACAATTGGGCGAGAAGATTCCCTATATTTTAGATGGAGGCCCTTGCCCGGTCGGTTTGGAAAGTACCATTGTAGGTCTAGAAAACGGGCAAGTGACTGTTTTTCGTAAAGGAGGGTTAGCGATTGAAGCTATTGAACAATTGTTGGGTCACAAAATACAGGTAAAACCATTTTCTAGCTCTAACCCCGAGGCTCCCGGGATGTTAAAAAGTCATTATGCACCGCATACGCCTTTTTTTCTGGGTCAATTAAATGTCGTTTTACAACAGTTTAAAAAAGAAGACGTTGGATATTTGAGTTTTAAAGATTATTCTCCACTTTTACCTGAAGCCCAACAAATACGGCTAAGTCCTCAAGGAGATTACAAAGAAGCCGCTCAAAAACTTTTTGCAGCTATGCGTCTACTTGATAATCGTGGATTAAAGGGAATTGTGGCAGAATTATTACCAGAGAAGGATCTTGGTTTGGCTATAAATGATCGTTTAAGAAGAGCCGCAGCGCGTTAGTTTTACTTTTCCCTTTATGGGAAAATTTAAACCAATAGAACTTTTGTAACTTAGAAGCTATTTGAATTTAACAGTATGATTTTGTTATTGCTCTTTTTAGTCCACTTTTCGTTGGCAAAATCCTCATTTAGCTATGGCTAAACTCCGGTTTTACCGCCTTAATTGGCCTAAAAATCATCAATAACAATTCTCAATAGTCAAATTCAAATAGCTTCTTAGAAGCCTTAATCAATTGTCTAAATATAAACCAGGCTTACATTCCCAAATAATCTGTACGAAAAGACTTTTATACAGATGGATAAATTGAAATACTTTTACAAGATGAAAAACAGTCGGTTACAACTTTTATGTCTAATCATGCTAACTAGCCTTAGCTTCGCTTGTTCCTCAGATGCCAAATTAAACAAAGAGGCTAAAAATAAAGTCATCGGGAAATGGGAAATTAAAGAAGCTTTTCGCAACGGTAGACTCACCGAGTCCTTAGACAATCTATATTTTGAATTCTATGAAGACGGTCAAATGCGTACCAATATTTTAGGCGCTAGCATACAATCCAACTATGACTTCAGCGGTGGAAAAATCAAACAAGAAGCTGGAGACGAAGGCGTTGAGCTAGAATACCTTGTAGAAGCGGTTACAGATACCTCTCTAATCTTATCAACGGTACTAAGGAGGTATAATTTTAAATTCGATCTGCAAAGAAACTTAGAATTGGAATAAAGCATTTCTTAGATCCTTATCAAATCGCTACTTACTTTTTTTCTCTAAAACTATAATTGCCCAGCAAGAAAGGATTGCTAAAATAATCAGAAGCATCCATAATACAGGGTACCCAAAATGCTCGGCAACTTGAAATCCAAAAGAAGGAGCAATAACGTGCGCTAATGAAAAACTCATCGCATAGAAGGCCATGTATTTGCCTTTATTATGACTATTGGTCTGTTGCAAGGCATAAGTATTGCCAAAGGGAAAACATAGCATTTCACCAACCGTAATCATCACAATAGCTGCTGATGCCATAAATAAGCCCTTCGGTAAACCTAAAAAACAAACATAACAAAGACCAATTAAAGCATATCCGACCAGGACAATCTGTAAAAGGTTTTTTCGGTGCTCTAGTTTATAAACCAAAGGCATCTCAAAAAAAGCAATCATCAGACCATTCGAAGCGATCAAAAGACCTATCGTGGCTTCACTAAATAAGAGCTCTTCTTTGAAAAAAACTGGAATCACGCTAATAAATTGAGCAAAAACAATTGCACTAATTACACTTGCGCCTAAAAAGAGTAAGTATTTTTTATCTTGAAAAATACTGGTACGCTCTGGTGGCAAGTGCATTGATGTCTTTTCACTTTCTGTCGTTGCTGTATTGACAGCCATTTCTTTTAAGGTCAAACGAAAAACGATACCCGCAATAATGCAGGTAATACCATCCACCCAAAATAACCAGCTATAACCCAAACGGGCAGCTAGTAATCCACCTAAGGCCGGACCAGCAGAAAAACCAAGGTTAATTGCAAAACGCAATAAACCAAAAGAGCGGGTGACGTTCCCAGTTTTGCTATACGCAGATACCGCGACCATTACCGCTGGCCGATAGGATTCCGCAATGGTACTCAGGACAAAAATATACCCAACCAATGGCCAAAAGTCATGTACATAATCCAGTATAATAAACAAAACCCCACTTAATATCAAAGACCAAAATTGTACGTGATAATAGCCCACCTTATCCGTCAAATAGCCACCTAAGCGGGTACCTGCCAGTGAGCCGAGACCAAACATAGTAATGATAATACCAGTTTCTCCTTTCGTAAAATGTAAGACTTGGGTAAGGTATACCGCCAAAAAAGGAATCACCATCGCCCCCGTACGGTTGATAAGAGTGACCATCGAGAGTAACCAAATAGGCTTGGATAAACCCACAAAGGATTTGTAATAAAGTTGAACGACAGAATTCATCCCGTTGGTTTTTTACTATCTTGTAAGGGCTTATTTGCCCTGTTGTTTATCTTTTGACTTTCATGAACTGTCTATGAATTAAAACAGTTCCTTTAAAATAACTTTTTTGACATGAATAGACTTTTGCTACTCTTTTGGGCCAGTACTTTTATGCTCATAGCTTGCCAAAGACCTACCCAACATTTTGATCTACTAATTCAAGATGCCCAAATCATTGATGGTACAGGTAGTGAAGCCTATTTAGGGTCGGTAGGTATCAATGCAGATACCATCGCCTGGATCGGAACAGGTAGCCAAAACTTTACAGCAGACCAAATTATTGATGCTAGTGGATATACCCTTAGTCCTGGGTTTATCGATCCGCACACACATACTTTGCGAGATTTACAAAGTGATTCCCGCAATAGCAATGAAAACTATTTACTACAAGGCGTAACAACGGTAGTGAACGGAAACGATGGTGGAGGTTCCTACGAAGTAAAGCGCCTACTTACAGCTTTGGATAGCCAAGGGATAGGCACCAACGCAGCCCTTTTTGTGGGCCATCGGCCGATACGAAGAGCTATATTAGGTATGCAACAAAGGGCACCTGACTCAAGCGAGTTAGCCCAGATGCAAAGCCTGGTACGCAAAGGAATGGAGGAAGGAGCCCTGGGATTCTCTTCTGGTCTCTTCTACAGCCCTGCCAGCTTTTCCAAAACAGCAGAAGTCATCGAATTAGCTCGAATTGCGGGGGAATACGGAGGCCTTTATGATGTTCATATTAGAGATGAATCTTCCTATAACATTGGTTTATTAGCAGCCATTAAAGAAACGATTGACATCAGTCGAGCAGCACAATTGCCCGCTAACATTTCACACATCAAAGCACTCGGGGTTGATGTGTGGGGACAAAGCCAGGCCGTTATTGATTTAGTGAATCAAGCACGCACGGAAGGTTTGCTCATTACTGCTGATCAATATCCTTT
>CAXIDD010000578.1:0-3733 GCA_964021975.1 uncultured Saprospirales bacterium
TCAGAATACACCTAACCCATTCCAGGGTGAAACGGTAATCGGATTCAACTTGCCAGATGCAGGAGAAGCAACCTTAACGATCCAAGATGTAGCCGGAAGAACCATCAAGCTAATTGAGGGAGACTTCACTAAAGGTTACAATCAAGTAAACTTGAAGTCCAGTGATCTACCTAGTGCAGGTGTATATTTCTATACCTTGACGGCTGGTGAATTAACAGCAACCAAGAAAATGGTAGTTGCCGAGTCGATTAATCGACGCTAAAATCATTTAACTGATTAGAATTAAAAAAGGCTTTGATGCATGCATCAAAGCCTTTTTTAATTCTCTCTATGAAATAGTACTAGTTCAAATTCGTGAACACGGCTTGTACATCATCATCATCTTCCAAGCGATCAATTAACTTCTCCACCTCTTCCATTTCTTCTGGACTTAAAGAAATTGGTGCGGTCGGCAAAAATTCCAAACCAGATTTTTCTGGTTCAATCTTCATTTTTTCTAAGGCTGCGGACAGGTTACCAAAGTCTGTATAGTCTCCATAGATATAGACCGTTCCATCATCTTCCTCGATTTCTTGGAGTCCAAAATCAATTAACTCAAACTCCATTTCTTCTAAGTCCATTTCGTCGGTCTTCTGGAATTCAAATACTGCTTTACGGTCAAAAAGAAACTGCAAGGAACCATTTGGTACAACAGAGCCATTATTTTTACTAAAGGCTGCTTTCACATTAGCTACTGTACGAGTCGTATTATCGGTGGCACACTCAACAATAATGAGCGTACTGTGCGGCCCTTTCCCTTCGTAAGTCACTTCTGTATAATCTACAGAGTCCTTTCCTGAAGCACGGGCAATAGCAGCTTCGATGTTGGCCTTGGGTAAATTTTGTGCTTTCGCATTTTGAATGGCTACTCTTAAAGAAGAATTCATTTCAGGATCTGAACCACCTTCTTTGGCTGCTAAAGTAATAGCTTTAGCCAATTTTGGAAATATCTTGGACATTTTAGCCCAACGCTTCTCTTTTGCTGCTCTCCGATATTCAAACGCTCTTCCCATAATTATTAATTCTATTTAAAAGACTCTAAGGACAAGCCCAAATTTATAAAGATGTGCCATCAACACCAAAAATGAGAAGGTATTTATATCTACTTCCCACTATATTTCCAGAATATCCTTAGTATAGATTGATCAAGCCAGTTCGTATTAGCCTCTATATTATTACCATTTTTTAGCGCTTGTTCTTATATTTCTAATTAAAGGCTGATACAAGCTTAATTCTTTCTGAAAAGTCATTCTGTAAAAGAAACACATTCAACTATTCATTTAATACACTCGACTCAAGTATGGAAAATCAAATAATTGGTCAAAACTGGCATCAGGGGCAAAAAATCTTATTCCGCTTTTTCTTTTTATTTGCGGTACTTTATATTTTCCCTTTTCCCATCCAGTTTATTCCCGGTGCAAATATTATTGGGTCTTGGTATGGTAATTTTTTTGAAGCTTTCGTGGCCTGGTCAAGTACTAGTTTTCTAGGTTTCGAAGAAGCCATTAAAACTAAACCAACGGGGAGTGGAGATACCACCTTTGATTTTATCCAAACTGGACTAAAACTTGGTCTGGCTTTTGTAATTGGTCTGGTATGGACCGTTTTAGATCGGCAAAGAACCAATTATGACAAATTATTGGAATGGCTGACTGTACTCGTCCGCTATTATTTGGCAATGATGATGCTAAGTTATGGCTTCTATAAGGTTATTCAACTCCAATTTCCTTTTCCTTCTCTACGGACTTTAGTTGCTCCCTTTGGGGACGGTTCTCCGATGGGCTTGGCTTGGAAATTTATGGGATATTCCCCGGCCTACAACTTCTTCACAGGTATGGGAGAAGTTGTAGGAGGTTTGCTACTGTTTAATCGTAAGACGACCACCTTAGGCGCAGCAATTCTAGTAGCAGTACTGAGTAATGTGGTCATGATTAACATTTGTTATGATGTACCAGTAAAGTTATTTTCTAGTGTTCTACTGCTATTTACATTTTTCTTGATTGCGCTGGATGGCCATCGCCTATTGCGTTTATTCCTATTTAATCAAGCCACCAATCCCAAAAGCTATCAACCACACTTTAAGGATAAAAGATTTCGGGTTGGAGCTTTAGTCCTCAAATTACTTATTGTAGGTGGTCTTTTATATTCTAATGTAAGCAATGTACTTAGCGCTCAAAAAAATTATGGTAGCAAAAGTCCTAAACCACCGCTTTATGGCATTTATAATGCAGCAACCTTCGTGCTAAATGGAGATACTATTCCGCCTTTACTGGGAGATACAAAACGTTGGCGGCGCTTAATTATTGACCGCAATAATGGGGCAAACATCCAAGATATGAATGATAAAATGCAGTGGCGCCCATTCGTTACGGATACCAGTAAGCAAATCATTGTTTACAATAAAAAAGATACCTTGAATTATCGCTGGGCACCCGATAGCAGTTATTTATCTTTAGACGGTATTACCAATGGAGATACTATAAGCGTCATTTTTGAACCTTTTGACCGCCAGAACTTTTTATTGGTTAATCGTGGATTTAATTGGATCAACGAAGATCCTTATAATCGCTAAATTTGCATGAAAGAAAAGTATCTTAACAGCAAAAGATTTCAATATATTATTGGCATTTTTTTAGTGCTCCCCCTAATCGCCTCGTTTGTAATATGGTTAGGATTAATTGAGGTATCCCGAGTTTACCTATTGTGCTTACCTATTATA
Organism: uncultured Saprospirales bacterium; assembly: GCA_964021975.1. Classification (GTDB taxonomy): domain Bacteria; phylum Bacteroidota; class Bacteroidia; order Chitinophagales; family Saprospiraceae; genus DATFKA01. The sequence goes on from CAXIDD010000578.1 coordinate 2,759, forward strand.
ATGAGTATCAACCAATTTTGCGCTACACCAATTAGTAGAGCCTCAGGCGTGTTTCAATATCAATCTCCAATGCTTCTCGTGTACAATGCCAATGAAAAAATATATGACTTACACAGCGGCACCACTTTTGACTATTTATTGCATATGAAGTGGGTAGACAGAGGACTAGAAGCTCAGCGGAAAATGCTCGCTTATTTTATTGAAGGCTTGCTCGAAATAATAGCCAAAATTGAAAGCGGAGAAGTACCAGATACCGTAAAAGTCGTTGGTACTTCTTACTTCTTTTCCGAGCGCACCGCTAAAAAATGGGGGTTTAAAATGACCCAACCAAGTACCTTTTACCGCCTAAATTTGATCCTGAATGGTTTAGATCTTTTCTTACTCTACTCCTATGCTCAAAACCGTTTGGTTTTTCCAAAAATTTGGGAAGCGAAGAAAATGGAGGCTTTGGGCAGTGAATTGTTGAATAATAAGGCTTATCTAGAGGGTTTGTTTAAGCGGCTTTCTTAGGGTCTTTATTAAAAACCATATTAGAAATATGAGGCCATTTATGTTTAATCTATTTCTTCTCGGATAGTTCCTTCTACTTTCATAATCAAGTCAGCCCCGAATAAGCCAGCGGGCGTTTGAAAACCCGGTTTGGCTTGTCCTTCTAAAGTCCATTTGGTAATCATTAAGGCCGTTGTCGCGGTTAGGCTGTAGCCTTCCATCACTTGTAGCCGAACCGTTTTGGTTTCACCAGCAGCATTACTTGCCTGGCCCCAAATCAGGCCTTTCCCCTTTTCTCTACGTTCTTGGGATGGACCAGCTGGACGAGCGTTGATTCGTTTTTGCATTTGCTTTTTTACAAAGGAACTACGTAGCAACCAGCCAATATATTTCTGGTATTTGACTTTACTGTAGGTTTTAGGATGAACAGAAGTAAAGGTCTCAATATTAGGAATACCAGTGGTGTAATACGCCGTAGAAACATCG
>CAXIDD010000579.1:0-3731 GCA_964021975.1 uncultured Saprospirales bacterium
AAAGAGGAGAAGGTGTAATGAGCCTGGCTCGTGGGTTTGCTCAATCTGGTGCGCCTAGTTTGACCTTGAGTTATTGGTCTGTATCTGATCAAAGTACATCTCAAGTTATGCGGCATTATTACGAGTCCTTATCGGAGGGTCATGATAAACAACAAGCCCTTCAAGAAGCAAAACTAAATTACCTCAAAAATCAGGAACAAGTACAACGCTTACACCCATATTATTGGTCTGCTTTTGTCCACTTTGGAGATGTGGGACCAATAGATTTGAAATCAGGGAATCGTTATTTCTGGGCTTATATATTGATATTTGGCCTAATCATTACTTTATTATCATACTACTTATTTGGTGAAAAAAGAAACCAATCTAGGGCCTAAATTTCTAGGATGGCCTTAGGTACCTGCCTTCTGCAGGGTTGATTGGTTCTAAGTTATCTAAGTCGAGAGCTGAAAGCGCGAGACGTTATGGTACCTCTTTGAAGGGATTGGCGAAGGCTTCTGCCGGGGGCAGAAAGAGCACTGGGGATGAAAAGCACCATTTTTTGAGAAACCATCGTGCTTTTTCATCCCTCGACCTGCGGTCGGTCCCTTCAAAGGGACACTCTTTCGCGCCTTTGGCTCTCTTTACTTCTTATAGCAAAGTAAGATATAGGCTAAACCTAGAACCAATCAACCCTGACCTGCCGGCGGGCAAGCTTCAAAAAATAAATACTGCACATTGATTATATAATCCTTCTTTTGCTCATCTAATAGCAAACAATCAAAGTCGGACATCTTTTAGTCTGACTTTACCCCTTAATCTAGTCCTACAGTTTACTTCATTTTTTTCACAAGTGACACCACTTGTGCCTATGAACTTTATTCAAAAAATTAAAAACTAATTTATGCGAACCTTTATTAAACTCACCTTAATTTTTTGTTTTTGCTTAGTTGCAGGAACTATTTTTGCCCAAAATCAGGATTGTGTAGAAGATTTTGAAAATCAAGCGACCAGTGCTTTGGCGATTACAAACGGGAACTGGAATGGTATCAGCGGTAGGGTAGCTTTCGAAACGGATGTTACCACTAATGGCACCCAAATATTACGAGGTAAAGATGGTAGTGGATCCTCTTGGATGACCAATATCGTTGATTATAGTGGCAACTGGATTCAAGATGGACGTTGTGAATTGTGTTTTGATATTCGCTATGTTCCCGGACCTAACAACCCGGCAATTGGTTTTAATGCCATTACTATTTTTCAAAATAATTCTGGTAATCCAGGAAATACTAATCCACAAAATGCGGCAATTAACGCCACGTTTAAAGTAATTAACCCCATTGGCTCAGAATGGGTGCGGGTCTGTGTACCTATTTCACAAGCCACGGGGTCTGATTTGCCTTCCAATGCCTTAGGGGAATGGGTAGGTCCTTCTGTCGGAGACTGGAATACATTAATTCAAAATGTTTCTGGTATTGCCTTTCGTTTAGACTTTGGTGGCGGTGCAAACCCAGCCGAAGACGTTTATGTAGATAATATTTGTTTTGACACTTGCCCGGGTGGGAATGATTGTAACTTAGGTACTGATTGTACAGCTTCCAACCAGGTGAATTTTACTACCGGAGTAGATGCAAGTGGAAATCCAGTAGCTCCAGGCTTAGGCGTAGTAGACCAGTCTTGGCAGTTAATCAATAATCCGCCTTTAGTCGGTTGTGGTAATCCTATCCAAAATACCATTAATGGAAGTGCTTATTTAATGAATCATAATGGTTCTGGTGCCAATTCTTGGGCCAACCAAGCCGGAGCGACTACTTTAGCGCCAGTTGATATTGGAACTGCTTCTGGTTTTGGTTGTAATAACATCGCTATTGGAGGAGGCGCTGTAGTACCTTATATCTTTGACCGACTTTTTTGTGTGTGTCAAGATGAGGAAGTTAAAATGGACCTCACCTTTAAAGGTGATGACACCCTTCATTTGGAGTTGATTGATTTAATTAGCAACACGGTAATTGCTACCAGCCCAGGCTATCGTTACCCGAATCCGGCACAGAATTTTACTTACAGTGGTTTTTTACCGGCAGGATCTTATGCTTTGCGTGCTTATTTAATGAATACCAATAGTACGACTTTAGGCTTTTCAGTAGTGGGCTCTATGACCAATGCTTCTGGTAAAAATACAATTCTCAGCGAAGGTGCTTGTTGTGTTTCTGATCCTTTAGTGATTACAAAAATTTTAGATTACAATTGTAATGGCCGGATTGATGATGGGGATGAAGTTGGCGCTGGATGGAGGTTTGATGTGACTGATGCTACCGGAGGCCTGGTTGCTTCCGGTCAAACAAATGCAAATGGTAACTTGATTATCAATGATTTAGCTGCGGGTACTTACACTGTTACTGAAATCAACCAAAGTGGATGGACGCCAGGAAACCCAAGTTCTGGATCAATGACCGTCAATGTGACGGATTCTTTAAATCAAGTATACTTCTTTAACTGCCCGAAACCTTGTGGGGCTATTGTAAGAGATACGGTACAATACGCTTGTGAAGATCAAGCTAGTTTGCCTTATACTTTTTATCTGCAGAATGATTCTGGACAACCAGTAACCTCCGTTTTAATTAAACCAATCACGCCTGCAGGTACTACGATCACACCGAATTTTTTCAATCTCTTCCAAAACCCAATTGCAGATGGTACAGTTTACGGACCATTAACGGTTGATCTTAACCTAACGGGACCGATTACACAAGCAACGGAAGTTTGCTTTGAAGTAATCTATTTATCAAAAGGAGAGGAGTGTTGTAAATTTACCCATTGTGTAACTATTCTACCAACGGATCCTTGTGAAAATGTCAGCGTACGAGCGATTGCTTCTTCTGACGAAAACGGCGCCTGTTGTTATACGCTTGAATTGAAAAATGACTTCTGCCCTGATTATTTCACAAGCGTGATTACGGAGATTATTACGCCGGGAGTGGTATTTGGTAGTTTTAATGGTGGTTCTAGCTGGACAGGCGCAATGAGTGCTAACCAACAAGTCATCAACTGGCGTCCAAATAATAACAGTACTATTCCTTTAGGTAGTCTAGGGAATATGGACTTCTGCCTTGATAGCATCAATCGCATTAGTCAATTACCTCAAGAAGTTGTAGTTCATTGGATGGTAGGAAGAGAGATCGTCTGCTCAGATACTTTGCGGTTTGATTGTAATCCTTGTGCATTTATTGAATTAGAGGAAGGCATCTGTAACGATGATGGAAGCGTAAGCTTTAACTATACCATTTTCAACACATCTGGTAGAACAGTGACGGAATTCTATCTCGAAGCTCAGACGCCGAATATTCAGTTTAATCCAGCTTTTGTAACCGCTACTATTCCGGATGGAACGTCCTACAGCGGCACCTTTACCGTGAGTACACTTGATAATACGCCCTTGACTCCAGGAGCTATTATTGGTTTCAAAGCAACACTTTTCGATGGTACAGAATGGTGCTGTCATATGGGGGGCTTAAGTTTAGAAATACCAGATTGTGATGGTTGCGAATGTGGGGATGAAGAAGAATGGCGCAAGCTTTTTGACCAAGGGTTCCAATCGAAAATTGATTGTGAAGAAGGTATCATTCAGTTTAAAACTGAAATGACGGAATGTGATAGCGTAATCTTCAATATTTATGATGCAACTGGTTTAATTGCTTCTGTTTCAGGAGTTGGCAGTCAGATCCTAACACTACCAATTTTACCAAATGGGGGTT
>CAXIDD010000580.1:0-3709 GCA_964021975.1 uncultured Saprospirales bacterium
TCAGCTAGAACGGTACCCCAGCAGATGAGATCATTGTCAGAATTAAAAATACCGTAATCCCAAAGGCCAGCACAATCGACGGTGTTGCCATTCGCTGGGTTACCATCATTAACGATGATGGTAACGTCTGTACAAACACCAGATTGTACATTGGCAGTTGTCAATACAAATTGACAATTGTCATCTAATTGAATATTTACTTGGTCTTGACAACCACAACTGGCATTTGTTTGTGCTTGGAGAGACCCTATTAGAAAAAGGGAAAAACTCCAAACAAAAGATAAGCGTAGAATAGTTCTACTTAAAAAAGAATGGCTAGGCCATGCTAGTAGAGATTTGTCCATGAGTATAAATTTAATGATACTGAAACTTAATAAAGATCAATAGTTAAATGAATTAATAATAGTTCTTTCTAGTACTCAATCCAATTGAGTTGAATACTACTTCATTAAATAGTGAATTGGTCGAACTGTCTATCAACTTTTAATCAATAGTTCGCAGGGATAGACCTGTTGGTTATTTAAAGACTCCTCGTTTGAAAATATTTAAAATAAAGACCAATGGTCTTATTTAAATAATACTATAAATATTATAGTGTTTCAATTGATTCACCACCCGAACAATGTATCCTTTTTTAGATATGTAAAATCTTGCATTTATAGCTTTTAATGCAGAATTATACAATATGGTGAAGGGTAAGCAATTTTGCTTGCCTAAAAATAGGAAGAATTCTAGAGAAAAGATAGGTCTGGGCTGAAAATTTTCTAATTCTTTTTTTTTGAAAAACCCTGGATAAAAGATAGCCTAATCCATGGATAACAAAATAGAAGCCTTACCTTTGTGTTCCGTAACCTTCCCTTGGGGAGTAAAATAACGAATATCAAATATGACTAAGTATATTTTTGTTACGGGCGGAGTGACCTCTTCACTCGGTAAAGGTATTATTGCTGCCTCTCTGGCTAAATTATTGCAAGCGCGTGGGTTTAAAGTAACCATCCAAAAATTTGATCCTTACTTGAATGTTGATCCAGGAACACTCAATCCTTATGAACATGGGGAATGTTATGTTACGGATGATGGAGCAGAGACTGATCTTGACCTGGGGCACTATGAAAGATTTTTGAGTACGCCTACTTCTCAAGCTAATAATGTGACAACAGGGCGGATTTACCAAGCTGTAATAAGCCGAGAAAGAGCAGGAGATTATTTAGGGAAAACCGTGCAAGTTATTCCCCATATTACGGATGAGATCAAGCGTAGAGCCCTTTTATTAGGTGATTCTGGAGATTATGACATTGTAATCACTGAATTAGGTGGAACGGTAGGAGACATTGAGTCTTTGCCGTATTTAGAATCGCTTAGACAACTGAGATGGGAGTTGGGTGCTGATAATTGCCTGGTGATACATTTGACCTTGATTCCTTTTCTTAAAGCCGCAAAAGAACTCAAAACCAAACCTACCCAACATTCCGTCAAGGAGTTGCTCAATACCGGGATTCAGCCAGACATATTGGTTTGTCGGACTGAATACCCCCTTTCTATGGAGATTCGGAGAAAATTGGCCCTTTTCTGTAATGTAGATGTCAATTCAGTAATTGAAGCCTTAGACGCAGATACCATCTATGATGTTCCACTTTATATGTTGCGGGAAAATTTAGACACAACCGTGATTACCAAATTACGACTCAAAGATAAAAGAGCTCCTAATTTAAAAGCTTGGGAGTCTTTTTTGAAAAAATTGAAAAACCCAAAACACCAAATTAATATAGGGTTGGTTGGGAAATATAATGAACTTCAGGATGCCTATAAATCCATTTATGAATCTTTTATCCATGCTGGAGCAGTTAACGAATGTAAAGTTGAGGTGCATCCCATTCATTCTGAGTCACTAGAAGGAAACCAAGAGGAGATTGCTAAAATCCTTTCTAATATGGATGGGATTCTAGTTGCCCCTGGTTTTGGAGAACGCGGAATTGAAGGAAAAATAAAAGCTATTCAGTATGTACGCGAACAAAAAATTCCATTTTTTGGCATCTGTCTTGGCATGCAATGTGCAGTAGTTGAGTTTGCACGGAATGTCATGAAACTGGAAAAAGTATCTTCCACTGAGGTGAACCCTTATACACCTAATCCGATTATCGATCTGATGCCAGAGCAAAAGAACATTACTCAAAAAGGGGGAACTATGCGCCTGGGAGCCTACGATTGTGAGCTGAAGCCAAAATCTAAAGCTTCTAAAGCTTATGGTACAACCCTAATATCAGAACGTCATCGGCATCGGTTTGAGTTTAACAATGCTTATCTGGAAGAGATGGAAAAGATGGGGATGCTGGCCAGTGGGACTAATCCAAAATCGGGCTTGGTAGAAGTGGTTGAACTTAAAGATCATCCTTGGTTTCTTGGAGCACAATACCATCCAGAGTTAAAGAGTACGGTTGAAAAACCACATCCACTTTTTGTTGCTTTTGTGGAAGCTTGTCTGAAAAACAAAAAGAAATAGGATTTACCTTAAGCCTGCAGTGGAATAAAACGACTAACTTATGGAGGACTCAAAAGGTGCCTTGCCAAAAAAAGGTCAAAAACTTAGTTTGAAAGAGCTTAATCGTATTGATGTTGAGGGGTTTAAAACTCAGGAGAAAACGCCCTTGGTTTTGGTCCTGGATAACATTCGATCTGGATTAAACGTAGGCTCTGCCTTTCGTACGGCTGATGCCTTCGCGCTGCAGCATATATATCTTTGTGGAATTACGGCACAACCTCCGCATCGAGAAATTTTAAAAACGGCAATCGGCGCTACAGAATCAATGGACTGGACTTATGAGGCAGATACTTTGACCGTAGTTAGGCAATTACAACAGGATAATTTTAAAGTATATGCTGTAGAGCAGGCGGCAGATAAGACCTATCTACAAGATTTTTCCTGGCCAGCAGAACATCCAGTAGCCCTTGTTTTTGGCAATGAGGTCAAAGGGGTATCAGAAAAGGTTATGGAACAGGTAGACGGGGCAATAGAGGTGCCGCAATTTGGTACTAAGCATTCCCTCAATATCTCGGTATGCCTTGGAATAATGGTTTGGGATTTATTTAAAAAAATAAAATACCAGCTTTGAATTTGTTCTTCATAGAAAGGTTAAAAATAAAATGGCTTGGTGTGTTTATTTGCACCAAGCCATTTTAATTATTTATTTCTTTTTTTGAGCAAACTGCCCTAGATCTAGGAACGCATCTGCCGGTAAGGCACCCATTTTTTTATGGGCTATTTCTCCTTCTGGATTTATAAATAGTAGGGTAGGGTAAGCCATTACTCTATATTTACGGGCTAAAGCAGGTCCTTCACCTCTTTCCATATCCATTTTTACATTGATAAAGTTATCATTATAAAATTCTGCTACGGCAGCATCTGTGAAAGTGTTACTGGACATCCAGCGGCATGGCCCACACCAAGTCGTATAGGCATCCATAAATATCAGTTTGTTTTCTTTGGTAGCTGTAGCGAGTGCTTCTTCAAAAGTCCCTTCAAAGAATTGAATGTTCTGGCCCTGTTGTGCAGACGCATTGAATGCAAACAACAACAAAAAATGGGAAAAAGAAATAAAAAGAATGGTAGATTTAGGACACTCCGAATCTTTGCTACTTTCTGATGCCCTGGGTAATACTCCAGAGCATCAGAGGAATAGATTCTTGTAATTATTTATCTAATATAGATAAT
>CAXIDD010000581.1:0-3704 GCA_964021975.1 uncultured Saprospirales bacterium
ATTGGTGACCCCAGAATGGATCTTTGATTTTAGTGATTTAAAGCGCTTTGAGTAATTCGTAAGCTAGTTTTTCTGCTCATTAAGGGCCCAAATGTATTCTAGGTAGTCTACTTCAGCATCTTCATTAACTTGAGTAGCACTGTACTTATTGATAAATTCAATCCGGGAATTGTATTTCTTTTTGAAATCTCCCCAATACCAGCTTAGCAATTTAGAAATTTCCACTCGATCTTCTTTAATATTATTCTTCTCAGGATTATTGATAAAAGATTTGGTTACTTTGTCTAGCTGTTGATCAAGGTGCTCCGCACAAAATGCTTCATTGAGTAGTTTAGGGCAAGAATAAGAAGCACAGTTGACCGCAAAATGAATGCGCTCTTCGTTAAATTTGGGCCGGATAATCCCATGCTCAATATTATTCAGGGAATAAATCTGATCTTCAATTTCAATAAATTCAATATCCCAGACACTACTTACAAAAGGAATCCCAGATTTAATATCTTTAATACTTTCTACCGGATAATAATCCAAAATCAACTTTACAGTAAACGCATTATAGGCATTAATCCAATAAGCCAATTGCTCATTTCGGGACCAATTCTTTTTATTGGGATGGCTGGATCGCAGTAAATCCAGGTAGTTTTGCAATTTGGTACTATCCGCCATAAAACCTTTATAATCCACCCAACCTACTTCATTGACATGCTGCTTGACTAAAGCATCCCAATCGTCATGTTTGACGGGCATCGAGTTAGACTGGACGTCCTTCACCTCGCAACTACTCAATAAAAAGACGGCTAACAAAAAGAAACAAAATTTAGATAAGCGCATGTATTAGATTTTAATTCTATTGGTTAACAGTCAATAGAGGGTCTGATGTTCGCTGGAATATTAAAAGTTAGCCCTTTTGTCCCCAAAAAGACGCCTAGGCAGCAGGAGCAGCTAATTCCAACTCTTCTTTATTGGCCTGTAAAACCCCAATGATAAAAGTAATCAATTGGGCTAAGTCCCAACCCAGCAATTCGGCCCCCAATTTTACCTCTGCTCGATCAACGGAGGCAGCAAAGTGTTTTGTTTTCAATTTTTTGGTTACCGATTTGACTTTCATACCTTCTATTCTGGTAGGTCTGATCAAAGCAGCGGCATAAATAAATCCTGTGAGTTCATCGGCAGCTACAATACATTTATCAAGCAGGCTATTGCGTGGTACATTCCATTTGGTATAGTGTCCAGCGATTGCATGGGCAATCTCGGATTCTTCCATAGCTTCCAATTTTTCAACAATTATTCTTGGATGTTGGTCTGGATATTTTTCATAATCTGCATCGTGTAGAATTCCGGTAATGGCAAATTGCTCTACGTCTGCCTCAAAATGTTTGGCCATCGCTTCCATCACTAACTCCACCGTGCGGGCGTGGCGGAGTAAAGACACTGATTGGGTCATACTTTCTAAAAGGGATTGAGCTTCATTTCTCGTCATGATATTCTTTATCTTTGTGTTATCAATTATTGAAATATTGAGGTGGTGAATTGCTGAATTTTTCCTATAAAGCTAGATCTTTCAACAACTAATAACCGAAGGTATTGATTTTTTTCCTGTTCAAAAAGAAAGCACTTTAAGTAATGGAACAAGCACAACTCAAGCTAACCAAAGAACTGATCAGTCGGGATTTTGAGGTAGCCCAAACCGATGAAGACATCCTCACGGAAGAAGAACTTTTACGCGTTTTATCCAACCGAGTGGCCTATATGATTGAACACCAAATTGAGCTTTTACTTTCTTTAATGTACCGTTTGGACGTAGCAGAATCTAAAGTACAAATGGCCCTTTCCCCGCTTTCTAGCGAAGCGCCTAATGTGGCCATTGCCAAATTGGTCATAGAGCGGCAAAAACAAAGGGCATTCACCAAGCTCAACTATAAGCCAGAGGATTTGGGAGATGGATGGACTTGGTAGAAATAGGGAACCCTAATATTTATGCAAAAAAATAGCGGCACGATTTTACTCGTACCGCTAACTGGTCTTTCTACCGGAAAACCATTTATAATTTACTCACTACTAGTATTTATTAAAATAAAAATCTGTATCGGCTGTAATCCCATTTTTAAAGGGAAGAACTTGAGAAACTACCATTTCATCCAGTTCTAAATACTGGATAGGCAGGCATTGACTTTGGGTCATGCCATCGCCCATTTGCAAATCAAGAATTAAAGTGCGCGCATCCTTAGATAAGACCCACTTGCCTTTGACTTCGTGCGTGATTCCTCTTTCTGAGCTTTCTATAACCTGTGCGAAGCTGCCATCAGCATAAAAATCAAGGCTAAGTTTTACTTTTACTGGACTTTGGGTATTTCCAGTATACAAAGCAGGAATAGCTTTAACCTGTTGCTGGTTTAGGGTATTTTCCCAGTGGCCGGTAATTTGTCTAAGCGCTGCCCGTTTTGCGGTAGGCTTAGCTTTAACATAATCTAAGGTTAAAGCCTCATCATTGTCAATATTCTCTAGCTCAATACCGTCACAAGTTTGCTCTACTATATAACGTGCAGTACTACGGTCTTCTCCATTCTGTAAATAAAGTACAGGAGTGGCCATTTCATAATCTATACGCCAGTTGCCCGCGGTACTAGAAACAGCACCATTGGTTTGTTTGCTTAACAAATAGACCGTACCATCATCTTGAAATTCCCATTGAATGGCTTGCTGAGTTTCAGACTGCCAATTACCTTGGAGCAAATCTAGACGAACTTGTTCTTTTGGGTGTAATTCTGGATTTATATTTTTTAGAGAAATACGACAGCCATCACCATTGCCTGGCTCTAGTTGTGCTGCGAAAATAAGTCCTCCAAAAAGCATTAATAAGGTTAAGGAAAATAGGGATTTCATGGTTTTGGTTTTTAACGTCGGGTAAAGGAATAATATTTATTTACTTTTGCTTCAGTGTATGTTTCGGTAGTATAACAGTTGTAATCAAAAAAGATTTTCAAAAAGATGTAAATAATTTGTTAATTCTTGAAATCTTTCCAAACAACTGAATGCTTTGTCTTTTATTCTTTATTACTATAGACAAAATAAATACCAAAAGGATGCATGGTTTGCCCTAAAAAAATCGCTTTTTTCGCTGAAAAATCCTTAAAATATTGTTAAATATTCTGTACCCGACAAAATATCGACATTTTTAGATGTAAACAAAATAGTGACAATTTGACTTTTACTTCCTATTTATATTTCGTAAATACGCCTCTAGCAAACAAATAAATCCTATGCTACTCAAAACACACGGAATTATTTTGAAGACCCTAAAGTACTCCGAAACGAGTCTGATTGTGGATGTTTATACGCGTGAAAAAGGACTTAAAAAATACATCGTTAGTGGGGTCCGAACAAGCCGGGCAAAAATGCATGCCAACCTCTTTCAAGTCATGTCTATTTTAGAGCTGGTTGTTTACGATCGTCCCGATCGAGATTTACACCGTTTGAAGGAAGCTCAAAGTGCTTTTATCTATCAGCGTATCCCTTTTGAAATCACTAGAAGTGCCATTGGGATGTTTATCATAGAAGTCACTCGGAAAACGATTCAGGAATCAGAATCCAACCCAGAACTTTTTGATTTATTATCTGAATACATCCTATTTCTTGATCGGTCTAATACCCCACTGGCCAATGTTCATTTACTCTTTTTGATACATCTCAGTGCCTATTTAGGA